>JAQULX010000440.1 GCA_028718465.1 Dehalococcoidales bacterium
ACCGTTTTCGAATCACCTCTGGGTAGTTATACATGGCCGGCGAGCCAGACTCAGGCCTACGAAATAGCGGCTGAGACTGAAGAGAGAAAAAAGCAAGCCCAACAAAAAGCGGAAAATTATCTCACAAAGGTAAGCCAGGATTTAAAGTTGTCAGGCGTATCCGTGCGGACCGTAGTCATCGGGGAAACCGAGGCTAAACGCGCTGCCGAAATAATTATGGATTATGCCCATGATAATAATTTCGATTTGATTGTTATGAGTACGCATGGCCGATCGGGAATTTCCCGCTGGGCTTTCGGCAGTGTCTCCGGTAAGATCATTCAGCAATCTCAGGTGCCGGTTTTAATTGTTGCTCCGAAGGGTTGCAGGATCCGATAGTATACTCCATAGTTGAATTGGGAATAAAAAAGGCGTATCCCAAATACCGGAATACGCTCTTTGCATGTTCAATGTAAATCCGGTTTATGGAACAGACATCGGATCGGAGTCCTTCCTGTTGATTTGCCAGGCATCGCGCAATACAGTATGCAGGTACAGTTTGGCGTTGGTTGACATATTTGATAACGGTGGTGACCCGGCCCACTCGTTAGAGAAGTCCCTCTTGAGCTTTTCCGCCCGCCATTCCCGTTCAACATGATTGACGTGATCCTCGGCTTCTTCTACATCTATGGACCGGCCCGGCTCAGGCAGACGACATTGAACAAATCCATACTGAAGGGCATTGTGAATGTCAAGCAGAATCGTCCAGCATTCCAGCATGCCGATGTACTGGTATTGTTCATCAGTATATGTCCTGGTTTCGATATGTTTCACTGGGTGATTCTCTTGGTTTGTTCCGGGCACAGTTTCTCCGGTGGGAAAGGTGAGATCTGCGGCTCGGGAGCGACCCTGGGGGTCGGCTTCACCGTGGGTTTGACCGGGGTCTTTGCCGGAATATCAATTGTGACTGGCATGGCTAACCTCCTCTTCCAAATTCAACCTCTTGCCCAGATAGGCTTCATAAAGCTTCCTCTTTAATGAGAAGCCGACATCTTCCTTGCCGAAACGGAAAGTAATGGGAAGAATGGCCAGTAACCATTTCATCTCCTCTTCCAGTAGCTCCAGTTCCCCACTGCCATCAATGATGATGCGGCCAGCCTGGGCTCGCATCTGCTGCACATCCGGCTTCATCAGGTATTCCAGGTAGTCCGGGCTGTAGGTATGCATGGTTAGCACCCAGTCCAGAAGCATTGCCTCCTGGGCTTCGGCCGGCACTCTGTATCCTTCCATCATCTCTTCTCCCTCCCTGTTCCCTGTTTTCAGATTCGAGCCATTCCCGGCGTGCAAATCGGGCAGTACATTCCTTGCCGGACATGCTCCAGGAGACGGCAAGTCTATTTCAGATTATTATTTCACTATACTAACAAGATATATCCCTGCAAATTCAATTCCATCCATTAAAATGCTAAATCTTGGTAATATATAATGCTTAGAGGAGCATTCAATCAGCTTCGAAAAACAGCCTGTTGGAAGCCCAAGGGCCTTTACATTCTTTCACGATCATGACGGATTTCTCCGGCATCCGGAATATTGTCATGCCGGAGCCCGATAATGGTGTCAGTCTGGAAGCCTCGACCGGCGAGGCTGAAGCATTCCAGAGTGGGGAGATAATATCTCATTAGTAAAAAAATGGTCCTGGTTAAAAGCCTGAGGGACCTTGTTATCTGATCATCGTTTTTTCAGATTGTCTGGCGGGTGGGAATCTAAGCAGCCCACTTTCACGGCCATACCAGGAGAATTATGTGGTTAGCTTCCAGGTTATAACATGCGCGGTGAAACATTTTTGGGGCTTTCGTAACCGGTGTCAGGAGGTAAATCAGGCTGCCTCAGAGCCTGCACGGCAAGCTCGTCGCAGCGCTCGTTCTCCGGATTAGAGTTATGGCCTTTCACCCATTTGAATACGACTTCGTATGCAGTACAAAGCTTTAACAGTCTGTCCCAGAGATCAGGATTAAGGGCTTTATCTTTTTTATTGCGTTTCCAGCCATTTCCTTTCCAGCGCTCAGCCCAACCCTCGGAGATGGCTTTCACCAGATATTCGGAATCGCTAAAAAGGGTCACCCGGCACTTTTCTTTGAGGCTTTCCAGACCGATTATGGCCGCCATTATCTCCATCCGGTTGTTGGTGGTCCTTCTAAATCCGCCCGACAGTTCTTTCCTGCAATCATTAAAAATAAGGATGACTCCATAACCGCCCGGCCCAGGATTTCCACTGCAAGCGCCGTCAGTATAAATCGTTACATGCTTGATTTCATTCATGCCGGATTTTTTCCTTAATTTATTACTTAAATCAGTCTCACTCTATTTTAAGCCCTGGACGCCGGTAATATCCAGTATAAAGACCGGAGATCGGGAGAATACCGCCGGGTTTTAGCGTATAATATCTCCAGAGACAGCAAATAACTGACCTGGAGACAGATATGGAGCAGCTTCAAATAAGTCTTTCCTATGAATGGCATCCCGTTTATGTAAGAGAAAAGGTGGAGTATTTCTTCCCGATGGCGATAAGTCCTTACATGAGGACAAAATACAGGGCGCCAGCAGTATTTCGCTGGTCTGTTTTTCAAAAGGTTCCCGGGGACCGGAAAATGGCCTATATCGGCGAAGCCCAGGAGCTCTGTCCCAAACGGCTGTATGGGTATTTAAATCCCAGCTCTACCCAGTTGGCGAATAAAAAAGTCAATGCCGATTTCAGGGGCTATTTAAAGGACAGGTTAAGTATCAAGCTTGACATCTGTCAGGTCAAGGAAGTCAAATTCGGTGACTCTCTGCCAGGCGAAGAGGCAGTCAATGAAAAGCATCTCCGCCGCCTGATTGCAGAGGCCATGATCGTCGAACATAAAAAGAGAGGCTTCACCATTATCGACCTGTAGTAAGATCCGGGATGGCAGGATCCTGCCTAATAATCGGAGTATTTATTCAATTCGGCCAGACGGTCTACAATCCTGGGGACAATAAATGTCGTGGCGTGGGGAGGAGCGTTGCAGCAGGTCTTCACAATCAGTTTCCCGCCGCAGACCTCGTCAGCAGTGTCCTTTATAATCTTAGCCATACGGGGATAGGCTCTGGCGGTTAAAGCCTGGGTGCCGTAGCTATCATGGTGCGTGTCCATGCCGCACAGCCAGAAGATCAGTTCAGGCTTAAAGTCCCTGATCCTGTCCGGGACTTCTCTTTCCACGTTTTTGACTTCTTCATCATCGGACATCCCGTGAGAGAAGCAGAACTTCGTCCGGCTCTCTGATTTTTCAGTATAGCCGTCTTCCCAGGAATAGCCGCCGCAGAAGCAGATATGCAACATATCTTCATCGTTCTTGAAAAGGTCGCGAACGCCGTCTGCATGGTGGGTATCGGTATCCACGATGGCGAATCGTTTCGCATTCAGAGTTTCCCGGGCGTGAGGGATCCCCAGGCTAATAACATTAAAATAGCATCCTCCCCAGGCGTTATCTCTATGGGCACGGTGGCCGCCCACACCG
>JAQULX010000441.1 GCA_028718465.1 Dehalococcoidales bacterium
GGAGAGTGCCCAGAGTACGATGGCCGGCGCTTTATAATTCCGGTAAGGTCCAGTCTGCCCGAAACCGGAGATTGAGGCCATGATAAGACCGGGATTTACATTCTTCAACGTCTCATATCCCAGGCCCAGTTTCTCCATAAAGCCCGGTGTAAAAGACTCGATAACGATGTCGACCTTCCGGCAGAGCCTCCTGAAGAGTTCCTGGCCCTGAACTGTTTCAATATTGAGGGTTATGCCTCTCTTGTTCGAGTTTAATCCCATCCAGAAGAGGCTTTTTTCCGGGTGAGGAATATTGTTGAAAAAAGGGCCAAGCCGTCTGCCCGGATCGCCGCCGGGTTTTTCTATTTTGATAACATCGGCGCCCAGATCCCCCAGCAGCTTCCCGCTATAAAATCCTTGTTCACCGGTCAGGTCGAGCACACGATAATTGGAGAGCATGCCCGTGCCCTTTTGCGTCATCCTGGTCCACCTCATTTAATCTCACTTAGCGGATACTTCGAGAAGAAGTTAGAGACGTATATCCTTGTTCAAACTCACGTAACCGTTATGGTAGCCGGGGCCGGGTCACCCACGGCCTGCGCAAGTAGGTAAGGTGACCGGGGTTCTGCTCGGCCGGGGTTCAGCCGGCCCCGGCTCATGGTGCTTTGAGATCAGAACTTTCCTGAGCCGTAACGTGAGTTGATAAAATATCGGTTATAAAAGGGTCTCAGGTAATCAAGTTTTTTCTAATCCATTACCTGTCCTCCGTCCACCACGATGCACTGGCCCGTAATGCTGCTCGCAGCGTCGGAAGCCAGAAAAGTAAACACATTCGCAATATCCTGGGGAGTAATCATTCTCTTCAGTGAGTTTTCACCACTTTTCCGTACATCCGGAGGCAACATGGGAGCCCCTTCGCCTCCGTAGAAATTAGTAGCTATTACTAAACCGGGGGAGATATTGTTCACATTTACCCCTGAAGGCCCCGCTTCTCTCGCTATTGAGCGGGTGAATGCCATGACTCCCGCTTTAGCTGAGCTATAACTCGAACCACCCGGTATTCCCACAAATGCTGAATTCGATGATATAAAAATAATCTTGCCGTACTTATTTTCAACCATGCCGGGAAGTACAGCCTTTGTGCAATTAATGGTCCCTGTAAGGTTGAGATTTATTTCCCGGTCTATGGCTTCCCATTTCGCATCTACAAGTGGTCCGGTAAATGACGAACCGCCGGCAATGCCGGCGAATATGTCAATTCTTGAGAATTGCTGCAATGTGTTCTTGACCATATCGTTGACCTGATTTCTGTCGGTAATATCCACCTTAAAAGCTACGGCGTTACGATTTAAAGCTCTTACCTCAGCAGCCGTTTTCTCCGCCCCGGCCAGATCGATATCACAGGAGATAATATGACATCCTTCCCTAGCCAATGTTAAGGCTACCGCTTTTCCAATACCTGTCTGGCTACCGGTCCCGGTTATCAGGGCCACCTTATCTTTGAAACCCAGTTCCATTGCCGCCTCCTTTTTTAAGATATTCTATCTATTTTTTCGAAAGAACGATCGATTTTAAGGAAAAGGGCCGGAGATAGTACTGTGTACGTTCCCTGTACAGCTATGGGGAACGTG
This sequence comes from Dehalococcoidales bacterium, assembly GCA_028718465.1. The sequence continues at coordinate 1,611 of JAQULX010000441.1, forward strand.
TTTTTCTATATAAATTTATTTCTGACAGACTATCTCGGATAAGTATAAAACCCCTTTCCTGTTTTTCTTCCCAGCCAGCCCATAAGCATCATTTTCTTCATAAGCTGAGGCGGAAGATACTGCGGGTCCTTCAACTCGTCGTAGATGGCGCTGGAGCCGCGATAGACGGTATCAATACCGATCAGGTCCAGCGTCTCCAGCGGTCCCATCGGATGACCGGCGCCCAGCTTGAACACCGTATCGATATCTTCCGGAGTTCCGATTCCTTGTTCAACCAGACGGACAGCATTCAGCATGAATGAGGAGGAGATGCGGTTTGAGATGAAACCGGGCAAGTCTTTGGTGATAACCACTGTTTTCCCGATCGATTCACAAAATCTCCTGGTGATCTCTATTGTTTCATCACTCGTTCCCAGGGTTTTGACCATCTCAAGTATTCTCATTACCGGAACAGGGTTAGAAAAATGAGTCCCGATTACTTTATCCGGTCTTTTCGTGACCGCCGCCATATCCGACACCGATAAGACCGAAGTGTTACTGGCAAGAATGGCATGTTGAGGACATATTTGATCCAGCCTGGCAAATATGTCTTTTTTAGTGTTGAGGTCCTCAACGGCTGCTTCAATGACAATATCGCAGGTAGAATAGTCTTTAAAATCCGTAGTGCCTTTAATACGGGCCATAGCGGCTTTCCAGTCGGCTTCGGGGAGTTTGCCTTTAGCTACCCTGCCGCCGAGGATTGTGTCAATGGATTTAAGGCCTTTGTTCAATAGCTCCGGGCTTACTTCAGAGACAATGACGTTATAACCGGACTGAGCGCAGTTCTGGGTGATGCCGGAACCCATGATGCCGCACCCAACGACCCCAACAGTCTTAATTTCCATATTTTTCATCCCCCATATTTTGTTTTTTGATATCAGTCGTGATCGTTCCTATCTCTTCAATACTGTTATGGTGCAGGCTGCGTTGTCATCTATAACCCAGCCACCGGCATTTTCGGTGATGCCTATTTTGGGATTATTGGTAATCTGGCGGGGCCCAGCCTCGCCTCTTAGTTGCCAGACTATCTCGGCCAACTGAGCCAATCCGGTAGCGGCGACAGGATGACCTTTGGCGGCCAGGCCGCCACTGGGATTTACCGGCAATTTCCCCGTGATCTGAGTGACCCCTTCGTCAACCCAGCGCCCGGCTTCGCCCTCCTTACACAGACCGAGTTCTTCGTAAATCAACATCTCAGCGGGAGCCATGCCATCATGGACTTCAGCCACGTTGACATCCTCAGGCCCGATTCCGGCTTTCTCAAAAGCCTGTTTGGATGCCCGGCTCTCCAGTGGAACATGCGGTTTATCCGGATACCAGGGAGTGCCTGACACCAGCTCACAGGCTGCCACTTCAATCAAAGGTTTGGAGGTATACTTGCGGGCTGCCTTACGACTGCAAACGATAGCTGCGGCAGCGCCATCGCCCATGGTAGAGCACATATACAGCGTGAGCGGATAAGCTATAACCCGAGCATTCAGCACTTCGTCAACGGTGAGAGCCTTCCTGAACTGGGCATAGGGGTTAATAGATCCATTTTGAGAGTTTTTGACTGCCACCTTGGCGAAATGCCTCTGGGTGACATTATATTTTTCCATCCATTTTCTCAGCTGCATCGAATACAGAGCGGGGAACATAAAGCCAAACCTGGCGTAAGGAGTACCGGAAGACATGGCATTAGCAGACTTAGCCGTATCATCGCAGAACAGCTTCTCAACACCCAGCGCCAGAGCCACATCAAAATTTCCTGAAGCAACTTCCAGGCAAGCACTCCTTAAAGCTGTGGAACCACTGCTGCAGGCATTTTCTACATTGATGATAGGGATGGAATAGAATCCGGCGGCGGCTAAAACCTGCTCTC
>JAQULX010000442.1 GCA_028718465.1 Dehalococcoidales bacterium
GAAGCCTGTGTTTATTGCCATATAACATCAACTTTTTCCATTATTAAACCTTACGGTAGTACTGAAACTAACTATACAACCGATTACACCTATAATCATGACAATGATCATGCAGGGAATACTTCCGCTAGTCTCTATGGTGGATGTGTAAGTTGTCACAGTGTACATGGCGCGAATACCTTTGGTAGTGCGTCTAAGATTTTAAAAAACGATCCGGGGAAAGCTCTCGGTACTGTTAGTAGTGAGATCGATTTCTGTCGTGATTGTCATAATAAATCTGGAGATAACACTGCCTCAGGTGGTTGCATGACTGGAAGTTGCCATGATCAGGATGAGACAACAGAAGGCAACCTTAGCCCGGAATACTATCTCACTTCTCGTAATGGCACAACTCATGTAATGACTACGACACTTACGGGCAACTATGGAACTACTGTTGCGTGGATTGCATCCAATACTTGTAGAAGCTGTCACAAAGAAGGTTCCAGTTCTTCTGGAGACAGTTTTCCACATTACACTCCAAGTGCTGTTCAGTTCCTAGATGATTCGTATACAACAGAGGACACCAATCTTGACCTTGTTTGTATGAATTGCCATACAGATACTGGTAGTGGAAGCTCTTACACCTCCGGTGTAGGAACAACGTTTTAATGAATGCAAAAACTATGGAAGCAAAGATCTCTATATAGGGTGCCAGTTTAACTGGCATCCTATATTTTTATGCATTTTGGTCTCTCATCAAACCGGTTGATATAAAAAGATTAAATAATAGCCAGGATTTATGTGTAATCAAAGCGGGAATTTAGGGATGACAGAGCCCACAATAATCCTTATTCTCTTTCAATTTGTTATGACACCCTTGACATCCTTGTTGTTTGTCTCTAGTAGTTATTTTGCCGTGCTCTTGTTTAAAATTAGGTCCATGACCGGGAAATTTATGACACCGATTGCAGATCTCTATATCATGGCATTTTTTACATACTTCTTTCTTCTCGAAGGCCGATTCTTTTGCATGTGTTGCTTTGTCTGTCCATCCCGCCGGATGAGGCATCTCAACTCCGTGGCATTCATTGCAAGATTCGACCTGATGACAGCGATCACAAGGAATAGGTTGTAGCGGAGCACGAGGAAAATCCCGGCGTTCCGCTCTTCTATTTTTTCCGATATCAGAGACGTGACAAAGGCTACACCTGGTTGTGACCTGTAAGCTGTTGTGACATACGGCACATGTGTCCATAGTGGGATATTTCGGATTTAGTACTTTATCTCCGTGACCTGCCGTACTGTGGCATCCTGTGCATTTGTAGCCTTCATTCAGGAAATCGTTATGTTTGACTCTTATGCCAAGACTTTCAGTTACTTCCGATGTTGCTTTTTGGTGACATTGCAGGCAAGACTTATTGTCTACATTGGCAAGGACTGGTTTTTCAAAGGATTCTTTTTGAGTAGCGATTATCATTTGAAAAAGACTGGCTTTTTGATTTATATATCCAATTAATCCCGGTACTTGATGACAGCGCAGGCAGCTTATATTAGCGTGACTTGATGTCTCCCAGGAAAAATAAGATTTTTCCATTTCATGGCAACTACGGCAAAATACAGGTTGATCAGTATACACACTAATAGATGCGATTGCAATTACTAGAATTACCAGAAATACTTCTGATAACGTTATAATAATGGCTATTTTTCTTTCCTTTGTAAGCTTCGCTCCTTGCTTTTTTTCTTTTTCTTTTTCCGGAGTTCTTAGAAAGATCAGAGCAAAGAGAATTAACAGTATCAAAGCGGTTATGAACCCTATTCCTACCAAGAATAAGGCTTCTCTTGGATGAACCCGGGGATCCTTGAATACTTCAACTATTCTATCCAGGTTAAACTGTAATGCGATTTGTCTGGCATCTAAAAGATTTGGCGACAAAAAGCGACAACTCCTTACACTTCACAGGTCCTAAGAAAGTATAGCTCAGACCTCTTATTTTGGCAGCTTCAAATTCATTCTTTTAATTAAACTCTTGCAGCCGTTTCTTAATATATGTATTGTATGGATTTATTCTAAGAGCAGACTCAAAAGCCTCTTTAGCCTTTTTTTGCTGTCCTTGAATCTTATAGGATTCTCCCAGGCCGATGTAAGCTTGCTCATCTTTCGGATCGAGGTTTACCGTCTTTCTCCAATAAGAAATAGCTGAGTTATAGTTTTTAATATCAAAGCAACCAACAGCGATATTGAAGTGAGCGTCCGCATTATTAGGATCATATTCCAGTATCTTTTTGTATTCTTTAATTGCTTTTGTTTTGAGTTGTTTGTTTGATTTTCCAGCCATCTCTCTGTAAAGATTGCCCCGACTGAAATATATTTGAATTTGATATGGATTTAACTCTTCTGTCTTGTGTAGTATATCAAGTATCTTTTCAGTATCCGTCCTGCTTCTAGTTAATTTATACTCCGTAAAATAAGCTTCTTCGAGGAATAGATAGTACCTTACCTCGGTGTTGTTAAGTGATATCGCCTTGTCGAAATCATCGATGGATTCCATATAATAATTTGAGGCTAATTGATTATGACCGCGCATCACATAAAAATCAGCCATGAGAGTGAGGAATATAGTCATAAGAAAATATAAGGATAACAACAAAGCTGCAATAAGAATGATTGTTTTAAAAGGGATTGACCTTGGTAGATCTATCTTAAATTTATAATCCATTTGGTTATTCTTGGTTGTGCTAGTGCTCATGCCTATTCCTGCCAGTATCCAGAAGAGCGGAGCTACTGATATTACGCTAAAGCTGAATTGAAGTTGTATTAAATATGCAATTGTTGCTGTGATAACTCCGATCAGAAAGGTGCGCTCAAAGGTATTCTTGCATTTTCTTGTACTCGAAATAAGAATAATGAGAAGGGCTGCAATGAGAGCGATATAAGCAATAAGACCAATAATTCCTTGATCTACGGTTACTTGAAGAAGACCATTATGAGCTTTATCGGGAACAGCTTGTTCGGTGATTTTCTTATACCAGTCCGATGGTCGAAATTTCTCAAATACAATTCCATAAGTATCTAATCCATATCCAAAAAATGGTCTGCTGGATATCATGGGCAGACTCATTTTCCATATATAAAGTCTGTTTCCTGAGGTTCCTTCGGTTATTTCGAAAGTGGATAAAGCTCTTTTGCTTATACTCCTATTTGTCCGGGAATTGTTTGCGGAGACGGAGATCAATCCAAGCATTGAGAAGGTAATTATAAGAATAACAGCTAGAGAAGGAATTAGCTGGCGATAATATGAAATAATAGTTCTTCCGCTAAGCAGGATAAGGACAATAAGGCTGATACTAAGGCCCAACCAGGCTCCCCTGGAAAAGGTGGTTAACAAAGCAATGGTTTGTAGAGCAATAAGGATTGTTATAATCCAGAACCAACCGGATAATAAAAAATGGGATTCTGATTCTTTCTCTTCCTCGATTTTCATTAGTAAATAACTGATTGTCAGAGGAATGCTCAGAG
>JAQULX010000443.1 GCA_028718465.1 Dehalococcoidales bacterium
CGGGAATCCAAATGGATTTCCCCCGAGGACCTCGGGAAATATCCCACTGTACCCGAACTGAAAAAGACATTAGCCGTCTTAAAGCCTGAGCAAACATCTGAAAAGAGATAGCAGGATTTAAAGTAAATTCGCAAATTAAAGGAAGGCAGATAGTGCCCGAACTGGACCTTCACCGGATGACAATTGATGAAGCCCTGCCCAGGATTGATGATTTCCTGTATGAGACATACCGGGCCGGACTTCATCATGTTCGCATCGTACACGGTAAAGGAACAGGAGCGCTACGCCAGGGGGTCAGCCGCTATCTCTCCAGCCATCCCCTCGTGAAATCATTCCATTCTGCTGACAAATGGGGGGGCGGGGTCGGCGCCACGGAAGTAGAGCTTGTCTGACGAAGGTTAAAAAATGGTGGGCTATTTTGGCCTCGAACCAAAGACCTCAGTCTTATCAGAAGGTAAATAGCGGATATTTTCCATGTCTTTACCCCCTCAATTTTTCTTGTATTCTACCATTTTTTGTTAAGTTTTGGGGGACTTCTGTAATCAAACCAAAGGATTTTAGAGCGGATAATTACTTTTCCAGATGACGATTTTTCTGTACGATCTGAGAAGAATTGTACCTGTTTTGAGGTACACCTCTACGATTCGACAGAAGGAGTTAAAAGAGTTCTTACTTGCAACTTATCGTATCGCAAGTATGCCTAAATATAGTAAAGGGGGCAGCCCAGATGGTTATTTTCTTTAACTATTTCTGAAACATATTCATTGATAACTTATTATAGTATGTGCCGACTTTGACCTTTTATAGGTATACACAGTTTGAAGTTAGCTTTTGGAGTTGATAAACTATATAAAACGCATTAAAGGTTTGCGCATAGCAACTTAATAAATGAATTGGGTAACCAGAACTGATCGTAGTTCACTCAATGCACCGAAGTAACAGTTGTGAGTGGCTTTGCGTCGCATAATCCGCCAAACCCGTTCGATGGGATTGAAGTTTAGAGAATAAGGAGGTAGAAAAAGCCAGGTTAAACGATATCGCAGGCTTATGAAAAAGCCACTCAGCCCCCGGGCTCGATACCAGCGAGCATTGTCCAGGATCAGATAGATGTGATCCTGAATGACTAGCAGCAATTGCTGGACAAAACCACTGAAAGTACGGGCACTGATGGTGAGGATTTCCTGTGTTTCCAGAGATCCTGTTTTTAAGTTGATAACCCCCATAAAGGCTATTTTCTCCCAGCAGGAAGGAGTCAGTAATTGGGCTGTTGACCTTGAGGAGACCACATCCGAATCAGACTGCCATGAAGCAGGAGATGGACTTCATCTTCGCACCACAACTGGGTTTTGGGGTCTTGCATTAGCTGAGATTATTTTTTTAAAAATCTCTTGTGGGGCTGATACAGCTTATCTGTCTTTATGACGGGGTCTTTGCAGGCTAAAATCCAACTGTTTGAAAAGCAACTGGCAGCTACGCACGGATAGAGCCACGGAGTATTTCTGGTCCAAGTGATGCGACAGCAGTATGCCATCCCAGAGGTTTTGATCATATCCCAGTTCTCTGGGAGAATGCCTAAGATCCTGATGTAATCGTTCCATTTGCTCCTTCGCCAGGCGGGGAGGACGTCCCGGTGGAGATACATCGTCCAACCCATGCAAGCCCTGGTTCGCCATCCGATGTAGCCAGTTATGAATCGACCGGGGCGAATGGTGAAAGAAGTTCGCCGCTTCGTCAGGGCTGTGTCCTTTGAGTACAAAGCAGACGACTTCCAACCGGTGAGCATATCGGGCATCTCCGGTCTGTTTGATTTCTGCTGGAATTGCAGCCAGATAGGCTTCAGCGTTGGGAATAATGATCCTTTTCATGGGAGATACCTCCAATATCCTCTGCTCCCACTGTATGTAATTTATTTTTACAGATACTGCATCTTGCGTTATATATGGTTTACAGCATAATTATGTAATACGACAGGTATTGTGTCACAAACTTATTGAAATTTCCTTATAATCGTTGAAAAGCGAATGGTATACCAGAATATGGAAGGAGGAGGATATGGGAGCCCATTCGAAGAAAAGAGATCGGACTGCTCGCCTGCTTCGCATTCAGGTGTTACTCGGGCAAAATCCTCAGGGATTAAAAATAAGAGAATTAGCCAAACTATGTTCAGTTGATGTGAGAACAACATATCGTGACCTGCGAGCTCTGGAAGATGAACTCAATGTTCCGGTCTGGCAAAACAATAAGCATCGGGGATTGGTGGAGGGTTATAATGTGCCTTCCGTACCATTTTCATTAATGGAAGCTGTCTATGTTTTTCTGGCCGTGAGATTGTTACAAAATTATTCTCGCTGGCATGATCATAATATTTCTTCAACTTTCACCAAATTGAAAAAAGTAGTCCCTCCCGTTCTAAAACAGCAGATCCAAGATATTCTCGAGTGGGAGGAAAAACAACCAAAAGATGAGAAATTAATTCATTTATTTGAAGTACTGGTTAACGCCTGGTTATCACAGCGTCGTATTAAAATCCTGTATCAGGATTTTGATAACCCTGTGCAAGAATACATTATAGATCCATATTTTATTGATCCAACTGCACTTAGCCATTGCTGTTATATTATTGGTTATAATCACACCAACAAATGCATAGGCGCTTTCAGATTAAATCACATTGAAGAATTAAGAGTAGAGCCAGAGACTTTTTATGTCCCCCCTGAATTCAAAGCGATTGATTTTTTTAATTCTACGTGGGGTTTAGACTTAACGGGGTCAGTACAAACCGTTAAACTACATTTTATACCAAGGTTAAAAAGAGCGATTTGTGCCGCCAGATACCATCCTACTCAAGTTTTAGAACCTCAGGACGACGGTTCTTTGATTATGACTGTGCAAGTAAAAGATAACCATGATTTTCGCAGTTGGATATTGTCCTGGGGTGATGATGTAGAGGTTCTGGAGCCAAAGGCACTAAGAGAGTCTATAATAAAGACAATCGAATCTTCATACAAGAAATATGCTATTAATAAATGCCTACCAACTGTCTAAATTAAAGCTTCGCTTCAACTAGCTGGTTTATTGTCCCAAACCTAAGTGGCGAAAGGGTTACCGATTCCGTATTGGCGAGGAGAATTGGAACGTTTTCCATAATGCAAGGTAAGTAATCATGAATTTTAATCCATTTTTGTCTATAGACTTCGAGTAATTACGACAATATACGTGTCACAATCTGATGGTACACTCTTGTGATGATTGCATGAACCTTGATTAATCAAATAATACAAATGTAGAGCGTTTCACCTATTGGATACTCACCATAAGAATATACAGGCAGAATTTAGAATGGAGATTTATTATAAAGATTTTGTTGGTTAGGAGAGTGAAATGAAAAGAAAACAATTAAAAGGATCCCGAATTATTTTTACAAGCTTGATCCTGGTTTTGCTGTTGACAACGATAATGTCATTATCAGCATGTTCTGGTTCGACTTCGAGTACTCCC
>JAQULX010000444.1 GCA_028718465.1 Dehalococcoidales bacterium
CCGACGCCCTCTTGGGCATCCTGGCCCAACGCCTCGTGAGGACCTTGTGCAAGGCCTGCAAGGAACCCTACCACCCGACGCAGGCAGAATATGACGAAATCGTCGAGAGTTACGGTCCGGAAGACTTTCAGAAGCTGAATATTCCCTATACGGACGCTCTGACCCTCTACCGCCCCAAGGGGTGCGACGTCTGCGATCGCTCGGGCTATAAGGGACGAGTCGGCATTCATGAACTCCTCGTGGCGTCGGATCTCATTAAAAGGCAGATCCAAAAACACGAGCCTGTCGAGGTCCTCAGGCAGACGTCTATGACGGAGGGGATGACCACCCTGCTTCAGGACGGCATCCAAAAATCCATCCAAGGCATTACGGACTTCAGACAGGTCCGGAGAGTTTGTATAAAATAATTCCTCACCTCGCAATAGGTCTTTTGGCGTGTAACCGAACCAACTGCTGCAAGGGCGGCCTGTCGGTAGCTGTATTGAAGGGCGTCAAAATAGAGATGTAATCATATTTGGGCAATCACTTGCGGAAACAGCCCATGCCATCAGAACGGTTTGGAATTTCTCTATGCTATATTCCGGGCAGGCCAACAAGCGCATTGACATGAATTGAGTGTTGTGTCCTCGGAATTCCCCCGTTAACCAGAACTCACAAAGGGAAGATACCCACCTGTAACCATGCCTAAATCAACAAAAAAGAACAAATTTCATCAAAGAAAACATAAGAAACAAAAAATATCTATGCAAAAATATACAAATAACAAAAGTAAAAGCCAGAAACAAAAACCATGGGAAGCTATCAAAATGAAGATGTTCCAAACTCCACAATTGCTTCCTCCAGAAATACCCAAAGAAAAGCGGCTAGAAATCTTGAGAGACATCGGTACCAAAGCAAAAGCAGAGTTCGAAATTAAATTCCCCACAATTGAGAAGTGGTTTAGAGAGTATGATTCTCTTTACTTGCTTTCTTTTTGTGCATTCTATTTTGTTGCTGAGCCAGAAGGAACTGATAGAGAAGCCTGCGGCCAATTAGATTTTTATCACCATTATCTCGAAATAATGCAAGCTTTTGCTCTTTACCAGGACAGAAACTATAATGCGAAGCCGCTACTTCAAGATGCAAAAAAACTAAAATCCGAAATTGAGGAACTTGGAGAATTGATGTCAATAAGAATACTGAACATTCCTCAAGGTGTGAGTTCTGATGAGGAGATGAACGCTTACATGCTCAGAAGTGAAATGATGTCGCATACCACAGCGGTAAGGAACTGGGCTTACGTCCATCAGATGAAAAGAACTGTATTCGACTTGGCCGAACGGATAGGTCCAGTTTTTCAAGTCGTATATGAAATTCATCCGATTAATATTCTTAAAATACTATGTCAACTGTCGGAAGAAAGAAATGCCCTATTAAATGATCACCTCCGGAAAATTAGAAGTTGTATGAAGAAAAACAATTATAAGGAAATGATTGATAGTTATAATAAAGCTTTCCCTGAAAATGAAAAGATTGAGGAGGATAAAATTGAATTACTTTGGAAAAAAGCTGGGAAGGATAAAAATAATTTAGCCGGACTCTTAATATGTCATTCTGACCTGAAGTTGGAAAATATTTATTCATTTACTTTTGAACATGCTCAATCATTACTCGAAAACAAGAAGGACTGTGATGCTCTCGAAGTAATACTCTCTAAACTATCACTTCAGTTTGGAGAACTTAAAGATTTCAACAAAGAACATATTATTTTGAATAATCCAGTTCTTCGTAAACCTTTTATAAAGCTGGATGACAAGAATTATTTCTCGGTAATATGGGGTGTGATGCCACACCTTCTTTTGGATATCCTGGAGGATTTCATTTGGGAGAAGCAAGAACTCAAGTCGACATACACTGACCTCAAGGCAAAATATTTGGAAGATGAAATTGACCGGCTTTTTTCTAATGCATTTCCAAGTGGGTCTATATACAGAGGCAGTATTTGGTATGACCCTAAATCTGGGAAAAATTTTGAAAATGATTTAATTATTCTAATTGATAGTTTTGCCATCATAGTTGAGGCGAAATCTGGTAAAATTAGTGATCCAGCACGAAGAGGTGCACCTGATCGACTTGCCAAGACATTGAAGGAACTAATAGAATATAATACTCCCCGAAAACTGGACAGAGGAATAAGGTGCATGCTAGCCTGCCAAAACGAAGAAGGAGAGATGGCATGGCAAAGAATGTACGGAGAGGGCACGACGCGGCATTTAAGGCCCGAGTTGCGCTGGAAGCGCTGAAGGAAGAGAAGACAATGGCCCAGCTTTCCAGCGAGTTTGGGGTTCACGCCAATCAGATCAGGCAGTGGCGCCAGAAGCTTTTGGATGAATTGCCCCAGGTGTTTTCGGATCGGCGGAAGAGATCGGACAAGGAACAGGAAGAGACGACATCGGAGCTTTACCGTCAGATCGGGCAGTTGAAGGTAGAGATGGACTGGCTTAAAAAAAAGTCCCAAATACTTCTGTTGAAGAAAAAAGGCGATTGATCGAACCGGAGTACGCGATGATTTCCGTCTGCCGACAGTGCGAACTATTGGATTTGTCAAGGGCATCTTATTATTATCACTCCAAGAAGGATGATGACTATAACCTGCTATTGATGAAGCTGCTTGATGAGCAGTTTACCCGGACGCCGTTTTACGGGGTTTCCAAGATGACGGAATGGCTGAAGAGAGAGGGTAATCGGGTAAACCGCAAACGGATACGGCGGCTGATGCGTCTTATGGGGATTGAAGCCATCTGCCCGAAGCGGAGATTGAGTATTCCTGATCCGGCGCATAAGAAATATCCTTATCTTCTCGGCGGCCTGAAAATTGATTATGCTGACCAAGTGTGGTGCGCCGACATAACATACATCCGGCTGCAGAAAGGGTTCATTTATCTTGTGGCGATCATGGACTGGTACAGCCGCTATGTTCTCTCCTGGGAGATATCAACGACGATGGATAAGGCGTTCTGCATCCGAGCGTTGGAACAAGCCCTGGCCCTGGCAAAGCCGGAGATTTTCAACACAGATCAAGGCTCGCAGTTTACCAGTCATGATTTTACCCGCCTGCTGGAGCAAGCAGGAATCAACATCAGCATGGACGGACGCGGGAGGGCTTATGACAACATTTTCATCGAGCGACTTTGGCGAACGGTCAAGTACGAAGAGGTTTATCTTCATGAGTACCGGACGGTTTCATCTGCACGCTTCCACTTGTCCAACTATTTTCACTTTTACAATACAAGCAGAATCCATGAGGCCCTGGGTTATAAGACACCTTATGAAATCTATTTCAAAGAACCTGTGAACCATGAAAAACAGATGCAGGCTTTTGCACCTTAAACATACGCTTTTTTTGTCTTGACAATGGGGATACCCTTAGAAGATCCTTCGGAACAGGCATTGCGGTTTGTTGATTTCCTAGAAAACAATAAAGCTCAACATTCGTTTTCAACAAAACGAGGCACC
>JAQULX010000445.1 GCA_028718465.1 Dehalococcoidales bacterium
GAACCGGTACTATACGTGTTGAGGCGGAGTTATTTAAGACTCTTGACGATGCTATCCGCACCGTTGCCCATGAGTTGGGACACATGGTTGACTGGCTGCCTGACAAGTATTTGAAGCGCGGCAACATACTTGGGCGCATAGCTTCACTGCGTAATTACTCAAAGCATTGGCTTGAAAACCGTCCTGGTTCGCCGGGGCCGCTCACAGAAGAAGACCGGAAGCGTCTGCGCAAAGAGGCGCGGATGCTGGTAAAAAAGGATTCCGAGAAATGGGTCGATGAGGTCATAAAAAAGAAATTACCCATCACGCCAGATGATGTGTTGAATATATGGCGTTCCGCAACGGCTGATCTTCGCACTACAAATCCAGAACTCTACAATTACATTGCCCGCCTTTCTTCGGCGGAAAAGAAGTCAATAGTCAAGGAAGCCTTGTGGGGTTCCGTGCCAGATGAACTTCAAAGGTTCGGGCGTATTGTCGAAGAAAAAACAGGGCGCAAAATACAGATTGAGCCTACTGATAAAGAAATCTATGACCGATACAAGAAGCTTGTTCTCGATGAGATACGCAAGCGCTCATTGTGGAACCGCGATGCCATTCAGCGCGAACTCGAAAGATTCAGTGCCAAATGGAAGCCGTTCGATGTCGGGGCCGATCCTGACTACACCAAGTATCGCTTCTCGTCAAAAGAATTGTATGCCGATGCCTTCTCTGCCCTCATGGTAAATCCGAAATATCTTGAAGACAATGCGCCACTGTTTTATGAAGCATATTTTAACTGGCAGGAATCCAAACCGGAAGTTCAGCGCATTTACAATGAGATTCAAGATGAGATACGAAACGGCAAAACCGTAGACACAACGCTCAAGCGTATTTATGCTGGCTTTGACAAACGCGAAGAAGAATACCGAGAGGTATTAAAACGCGGTTTCACCAGCATGTTTACGAAAGATGCTTGGATGCGCGGCATATATGATCGGTATTTTGCAATAGAAAGTAAGGTCAACAAGACCGACAATGTGCCCGACGATGTTAATCCGGTGTTTAAAATTGAAGATTGGGTGTACTCTGGCTCGGAAAGCGATGGCTATATTCATGATTTCTATAACAACGTTTATGAGCCAATGAAACGCGCGGGTATACCAATGCGCGACTTCGGAGCTTTCCTGTTTAGTTCAAGAATAGCATCCGGTGACAGGGCGGAAAAAGCCAATCCCTACGGCGTGACACCAGAACGCGCTGAGGCTATACAGAAGATTCTTAATGAAAGATATGGCGATTCGTTGCCGAGCCTACAAGATGCTTTCCGTGCCGTGCGTGATGAATGGGTAATCAATAAGGTTGCGGAGAGTAAGACGTATTCTCCAGAGCTTATAAAAGTTATGAAAGACAATGTAAATTATGTCACGTTCGATATTGTAGGGCACCTCGATTCTCACTACGGCGCAAAGGCAACGTCTCATATTTACCGGCAACTCGGTACATTTAGTCCAGCTGGAGAACCAATGACGGCTACGGTTCTCAAAGACTTGCTTATCATGCGCTCTGTAAACCGAAATGTGGCTGTGCGCTCGGTTGTTGAATTTATGCAGAAATATTATCCAGAGGAAGTGTTGGAGCCGAAACGTAAATGGACTGGCAAACATTGGGAATATCAAGATTCTGGTAATCCAGACTATGGCCTCATTCTTTATCTCCACAACGGAGAAATGGTTGGTAAATATATACCATCGGGCATGGCACAGTCGCTTGAACACAATTCGATAGAGGACGCTATCTTTGTTCGTGCTCTCGCACATTTCACCGGATATTTGAAGGAATTATTTACCGGTGTTCGCCCAGGCTTTTTTGCCTTCAATATTATTCGTGACTATATGAGTGCGGTAAAAAACTTAAAAGGTCTGTCCGCTACTAAATATTTACCATACTTTACCAGCTCAATATCGCCCGCCTTTGAGAGTGTTTTCAAGAGTCCAAATAAAAAAGTGCTGTATATGCTCAAGCATGGCATGTTGATTTCGGCATACGATTTCCACGGCGGTTCGACGGAAGATATTGAACTTGAACGCACGCTCAAGCGATTCAGTATAGACCGTAAGACGTGGCGGAAGCACGTTGAGAATCCAATCAGGGCGCTATATCTGTTACTCACCAATACCGGCAAGTCCCTTGAAAGAATAAATAAGATTGCTGGCTTCTCGTATTTGAGCGACGCCTTCCCCGAAATGTCTGTAGAGCGTATCGCCCATATAGTGCGCTCCCGCGCCGGTTCTCCTGATTTTCTACGGCGCGGTACCGGTGCCCCGATATTGAATAGTTTGTTGCTCTACAGCAATCCCATGAAAGAAGGTTGGCGCAGTTCGTATGAAAGCGTAAAAGACGACCCGAAGGGCTATACATGGAAGACTTTCAAATATACTATCGCGCCCAAACTTGCTATGATGGCCGCAGAAATGGGGCTTATTGGTTGGGCCTTAAAGGCTATCATGGATCGCATACCAGAATACGACAAAGCTAATTACACGATTATACCTCTTGGCATAACTCCGAGTGGCAAAGCTGTTTATTTCCGTATGCCACAGGACGAAACCGGACGCTTTATCGGTGGGCTATTCTGGAAAGCGTTTGAGAAAGACAGGGGAAAATATTTCTCTAATCTCTTTGATTATATGTCCGGGCAGGCGCCCACCCTTAATCCGCTCATTTCCGGTGCTGTTGCTACCGCGCAGTATATGTCGGGTCAGAATCCTTACGATTGGTTCCGTGGGCGTAGCGTTGTCGATGAACAGGTATTCTCTGCTGGCGGCATGAGATCACATAAAGAATTTGCCAAGTGGCTTTCCAACCATTGGGGCATGGGCATCCTCTATACCTTCAAGACGGACGATAGGGGTTCCGTAAAGACAGAACTTGAAAAGGTTATCGGGCTGCCACTCGTCAACGATACGCTCGGGAGATTTATAAAAGTATCGGATCAGGGCATCAGGCAAGACATAGCAGAGGAAACGCGCAAGCTCAATTCGCTCAATAACGATGTAATACTCACGGCAAGGGATGGATTACAGAAGATATTTAATGGCGAGGAGCCTACACTGCGAGAAAAAGAAGCTCTTGCCGAAAGAGCAAACGACATACCTTACCACTGGAATAAAATGCTTGCCTATAAGTTCGGCAATGTCTATGTGCAGAAATTCCTAACCGCAAGATCGAAAGAAGAAAAACTAATTATTCTCAATAAAATGCTGTCCGACCCAGCCGTGATTACGGGGAATGATACAACTAAAATGTGGTGGGATATGATGAAAGAATCCGGAATCAAAATAGACAAGGAGAAGCCCGATACTACATCATCACAACCGCGCCCAATACAACCCGTGCCGCGCAAGCCGATTACACCCGTGCCGCGCAGACCCGTTCTACCAATAAAACCACGTAAATAATAGGAGCAAAAAGGAATGGGAACATAAAATGGCTGGCTGGAATATTGG
>JAQULX010000446.1 GCA_028718465.1 Dehalococcoidales bacterium
AAGCGGACTTGAACCGGCTGTTGGAAGATTATTATATTATAATATTCGACGTTAGTGACTTTTCCTTAATCTTTCACATTTGATTATGGCCAGCAATGTCCTGCTTTTTAATCTCCAGTCAATTTATTTTCAAAGATATTGATCGCAATGAAGAAAACACTCAATATAAAAATGGCACCGAACATGATTATAAAGCTAAGGTTACCCAATTGGCCAAAATAACCTGAAGAAATAAGCACTGAATAAACCAGCATGCCCAGGGAAAACAGAGATAACTTTGCCGCCCAATTACGGTTTAGAAGTAAACCGATTCCAGAAGCCAAAAGCATTCCTGCCGTCAGCCAATCAGCCGTGATAGCCAAAGCTATTTCTATTGGGGCAGTCTCCAGCTCGCGGGCCTGGCCTGTCAAGAGCTGGATTATCCATATTGCAAGCATGGCTATACCCACGACAATAGAAAATATAGCTATGCTTCTTCTAAATTTCACAGGCACGCTCCTTTTCCCAATCCAACAAACGCTTAGGCATCCTGACTTATTTCCCAACTGACTTTAAAACTACCTTCGGTACCGGAACCCTGGATAATCAATTCATATTTCTTATCCTGGGCAGCCTGGATCTCTATATTTCCAGAAGTATTCGACTCTAGGTTGGCTACAGTTTTTGGGGAAGAATCCACCACTGTTAGCGATAACCCGCCCTTTTTGACCTCAGAGGTATAATGAATCTCAATGATATCTCCGGCATCAGTATTAATGACCCTGGTTTGTGTCCCATTAAAGTACTTATAAGAGCCGCTTATCTCATTTCCGATATTGGTGCCGATATACCCTATCCTAATCTGGCTACAGGAAATCAAGGCTAAGGAAAGCAAGATGAGGCCAGCAATCATCATTACCAAATATTTCTTCATAAAACTCCCCTCCAATATAAATAACTTATTATCAGTATGAATTCAATCTCATTTGAGTTCACCCTACGAATGGTCAGATTATTGATGTTACATGAGTTCAGTATTTCACCTGGCCAAATAGTCAGGTAAGGTACCTCACAGTGATTTATCCCGGGACATTTGCCTGCAATTGTTAAAATAAAATTGATAACTTACAGGCTGATAAGATAATTCGAGGATACTTTTTGGGTTCTCAGGTTACCCTTTTCCTGCAGCTGGATTTGTAGTATGGCATTTTGCTCCCTAAGCAGCCTTTGCAAACAAAGCTTCGGAGGGAATGTTTCGCTGGTTATTGCGGCTGGAGTGCCGGGATTGGTCTGGGGAGCTATAGCCCTTGCCGGCAGGCTCGATCCTGTGGTTAACGGTCTCCCGCAGGCTCTTTGCTTTTTCAGGACTGGTTACAATGATATGTTTCGTAAACTATATGTGGCAAGAAGTAATTGCTATAAACAGGGTGTCATGCTGGAGGCCTCGACCGACTTCATTAACTTCGCCGCCGCTAACATCAGATGGCATGGGCACCCTCAGAGTATCACTGAGTCCTCCGAATCATATGCGGGTGGGGCTGAATTAATCAGATGTTTATCTGGAATTTTCACTTCAGTTCTCGGGCTGTATTCTGTTGCACTATCCTTACTTATGCTTAATAGCATTCTCTTCGCTGAAATTGATTTATAGCGGTAAGTAATTATGAATCTCTGCTGCAATATCCTCCAGATCCAAATCTTTCAGCTTCGCTTTCGTGGGTACTCCGGTAGCGACATCCCAGCCCCGGAGAGCATAGAATTCGTCTTTCATCTTCTCGAAGTCTTTTCTCTCCAGGATGAAGCCTTTACGGGAAACAATCTCCCCATTCTTGCCGGGAGCCAGACAATCCGGACTCCAGTAAACTCCCTGAAGCGGTTCTTCATGATGGTAATCCATCAGGGTATCCGACTGCCGGCCTTGCCAGCCATCCCTTAACAGGAGCATTCTCTGCAGGTTGAAGATTCTTTCTCCCATCTGGAGCAGTCCCTTTTCATCCAGATTTCGACCGGTGACGGCCGAGAGGATCCGGCTCTCCATGGTCCCCATCCTTATGGAGTGATCGACATCTTTCACCTGATGGATCGGCCAGGTCATATCACACAGGATCAAGCTCTCCTTGATGTACGAGTAGTCCTGCATTTTAGTCGCCGCCAGGGCTTTTCCTTCAAAGCCGGAGAAATCCACGGCGGCTTTACTGCCCCAGTAGTCCTCCGCCATCTCCTGGAAGACTTCGGTGGATACTAGCGAGCCTTCCCATCCGTTGTGCCAGTTAGTCCATCTTCTCAGGGAGTGAGCGATACCGTGAACCAGATGGATGGCTTTCTGGGTTTCCGTAGCATATATCAGGGCATTGGGTAAGATCATCCGCGGATCATACTCGCCTACCTCGCCGGTCTTGAAAGCCACATGGGCCGGGCCAAAGAACCTCTCCGAACCCTTGCCAATATACTTAGCCGCCCTGACGGGGCCTTGAGCCAGGATATCTCCAAAACCCTCTCGATAGGAGATCTTCTTTATTATTGTCTCAATAAACTCCACACTGCCGCTGTGGATTTTAGAGAGCGGGAGGCCGGTCTGCTCTTCAGTGACCAGTCCCGCCTGATAGCACAGGTCCAGCCAGATAATCAAGGGTTCCATAACCATAGTATCCAGCCCGTAGAGATCACACAGCCTGGCCCCCAGCCGGGATACTTCCAAATGGTCTTTAGCCGCAGCCCGATAAACGAGCGTACCCTGGCAGAAAGATCGGTATATGCGCCCATCTTCCGCTTCATAGTTCCTTCGAGAACAGCCCATGATGCAGCCGTAACAGGCGCTCTTCTGGCCGATCAACTGCTGGCGCATATTTTCCCAGTTCAGTGTGTTCAGAGCCAGGACTTGTTTGGCAAGAGCCTGCAGCTTCTCCGGGTCCGCGGCCACCGGGTTCTTCTTGGTATCCACCCTGATAGCAATAGCTTTCAGTTTCTTGGAGCCCATGACGCTGGCCAGACCGCCCCCAAAGTTGGAATGCTGGGTAGCGGCAGCCGTGGCATAGTATACCAGGTTCTCGGCAGCCGGACCGATAGCCACAACTCTGGTCTCCTTCCCCAACTCCGCCTGTAAGGCCTCCCGGGCATCCAGGGTGGTCTTACCCCACAGATGAGCGGCGTCCCGCAGCTCCATTCGGCCTTCACCATCCAGGTACAGGTAAACCGGATGGTCGGCTTTCCCGGTTATGACCAGACCGTCGTAGCCGGCATACTTCAGCCAGGACGGCCAGCTGCCTCCCAAACTGGCATAGGAAAAGGTTTCGGGGTCCATCTCCGGAGATTTACCACAGATCTGGACCCGGCTGGCTGCAAAGCGCAGAAATCCGGTCACCGGCCCTGTGACAAAGACCAGAGGATTCTCCGGATCAAAGGCTTTTACCTGAGGGGTGGTCTCTTCCCAGTAGATCTTGACCGCAGTCCCCCGGCCTCCCAGGAAGCGCTCGGTATATTTTTCGGTGTCTATCCGGGTG
>JAQULX010000447.1 GCA_028718465.1 Dehalococcoidales bacterium
CTATTGACGATGAAGAGCCGAACGAGAAAGAGGAGGGCCTGGCTCTCCTCTATCTGGTATCCATATTCCTCCGTATAGCTTATATCCTCAGTTTTGCCCTTGCATTTCACAATAATTATACAGTTAAGAGTACTAATCGGGCGGCATTATATTTTCCCTATGACGATGTCTATGGAAACCACGCGAACACCCCCGATGTTCAAGGTAAGCACACTTCTTATTCTTCTGTAAAGCCCTTATGTTCGCCAAGCAATCCAGCCAGGATGGATGAATACTTAATCCACTTTAGCGTCGGCTCAGCCATTCTAAATGCAGGAATACTTTGCGAAAATAGCGCCATATGTCCGGCGGGCGTTGTAGACAGCAAAGATAAAGGGGCAAACGATAATGTAGAGACCATGTGCCAGATTGTGAGCCATATAATCTACCTTTGGAACAAAGAAAACACAAAAGAAAAAAAAGCTAAAGAAGATGAAGCTAAAGAAAACAAGGATCACATCATAGTTAAGCTGGTTGGTCAAGCCAGCTCAGAGAATACTGCGGGACGATATGCCTCTAATTATGAGCTATCGAAAGCTCGAGCAGAACAGGTGAAGTGCGCCATAGCAGGGATATTGTCCGGTAAGTACAAACTAAGCACGAATAATCTACTTGATAAGGATATCCATATCTGCGAAAGAATCGCGTGGGAGATCATCCCGCTTTCATCAGAAATCGCAGGAATAGAGCAGGAAAAGTTCAAGAGCGTCAAGAAACCTAAGAACCTAAAGAACCAAAGCAATCCAGATCAACGTGTCGTCGCCGTAAGTATAATCGAGACTAATGAGTATCTACCGGAATGTCTAACTAAGAATGAAATAGAGGAGTCCCTAAAGCCTCTTGATGACAAGTTATCAGCAATTGCAAAGAAGTGTGATGTTATTAATAAAGACACACCTTCGGATACTAAGACTAAAAACGAAACGGATGATAAGGATAAGAAAAAAAGAGAAAAAGGTAGGTTGTTGGATTACTTTTATTTCATGATATACACGATTACTACGACCGGGTATGGAGACATAATCCCGATGTCCGCAATGGCGAAATTTATGACCTGTATCGCCAACATATATGAGGTCTTATTTATGATTATCTTCGTTAATGTGCTTATGATATTGCACTCAAGGAAGGATGACACAACTATTTAGCCAATAGTATTATGTGGCGCTCCTTCGCCTCTTCAGATTAAAGGCGCGAACTTATTTTTGTGAGATGATACGCTCCGATTTAACTGCCAAGGATGATCCTAAGCATGCCTTTCTTTACAGCTTTCTGTAGAACTGCAGCAATTACTTTGGCTTTGATATTCTTTGTTGCCGTTTGTGCTGTCGCCGCCGCCGATCCTTCTCCTGCGCACCACCTGGTAGTGCTTATAGATGGAAGCGGTTCGATGGGCAAATACCCTGGTTGGGAGGTTGAATTCAGTAGGATCATTCGGGAAGGGATAAGAGTAGTTACGGGAGCGGACAATAAATACAATAAAGCAATTTACCGGCAAGGAACCGACTACTTGTCCGTTTTGATTTTTGGATTGCCCAAGAAGTCGCCCTTATCAATAAAAAAAGACTTCATCAGACGAGTTATCTGCTTTCAGAAGGGATTAGACCTAAGATATGAGCTTAATAAGATCCGCCTGAGTAATTCTTTGCTTACAAACTACACCGCCTTGATTTGGGCCGCGCCTCTGGGGTTGCACGAGACCTCGGTTTGCTCCGCGAGCGGCAGTGATGTAGCCGTGGGAGAAACTTATCTGTTAATCGTGACTGACGACCAGGCCAACTGGTCCCCGGGGCAAAATTCAGAAGTCAGCATTCTTAGATCCTCACTGGCCAATGATTATGTAGTAACCGAGCGCGGCGAAGGAATAGACTACGGCGAAAGCATAAACAACGGTCTGTCGCAATGGTTCGATTTCTGGAGCGATAAACAAGAATACGCTCTGTCTTGGAACCACTTTAAAGCCATCCTGATCAAGTTGCATTATGAGCGTGCGGAGTCAGAAGCCCGTAGTCTCATCAATCGGCCTCCGGACCAGGTGTTTATTCGCCAGGGAGGTAAATATACCGGCGAGCTGGAAATCAGTTTAGATAAAGACCGGGCCCTGAAGTCGCCTTTCAGGGCCTTACGCGCAGCGGTTTCCACTACGCTCGGTAATTTCAATTCGACCGAGAAATTAGATCTGAAGGACACCTTTCTACGTAAGATGCGCATAAACATTCCGGCCAGTGATGCCGCGGTTAATGATCCGGGGCGAATAACCATTAGTTATTTCTTGCAATTGAAGGATCCGTTTTACGGCAGGCAGATGATCAAACTGGTGCAGGAGGTCAATGCCAAGATCAAACCCAGTCCAACCACTCCTGTCCTTAGAGTTAATCTGCCGGGATTCCTATACTATATCATGCCCTGGGCAAACCAGGACAAATTAGAGACCATAGTACAAACTGTGCTATTTCTTCTGACAGTTTTCATGCTTTACGTGATTTATCGTTTCCTGAAGCGTCCCGATCACAAAATCGAAGTATACGAGATTTCCAATAAAGACAAGGCGGCCTCGGTCTTTAAGGTTCAGGCAGGACAAAATCTCAATTCAGGCAAGGAATTATTGGCCGTTTTCAAATGTGTCAATCTGGCTCGTCCGCGTCTTAAGGTGTTCAAACCGGAAATCGCCCCCTTCAGCCTGAAGGGGGAGGTAACCTACAATCTCCACAAATATATCAGGATGATTGGTTTTGACTGGCGCATGCAACCCTGCATTGACCTCAAAGCAGCCTACCAGGACAGTCTGTATTATCTCTTTTTTGATCCGGCGTCCATCAAGCAATTTCCCGAATCTTATGACGGCAGCGCTCCGAAGGAAGAGAAAATAAAATACAAGGTTGACTTCCAAGTATGGAACAATAATGCCGGTACATATCATCATGAGTTGGAGTTAAAACTTATTCCGGAGATAGCCAAGCCGCTGATTAAGATTGTTGAGATGAAAAATGAAATAGGACATCAAACCGAATTGCAGCAACTCTATCTTGGCGCGCTTACAATTTCGAGTTCCGCGGTCTTAGCCTACAGCGACCCATTAAGCTGTCGCATTACATTAGAACTGAAGAAAGGCGAGAACAGCTTCTTTAACGCACTGTCTTTTGATAAAAATTCTGAGGAGATTGATACGAAGTCTTTGGATAAGGGGGATGCAACCTCCGCAGCCAAACACTTCGTTATTGCTGCTACAGGCGGGCAATCGCCGGCTACACTCGTTATCCAAGGATTGCCGTACGGATCCGCGGTAAACAGCAACATATATCTTGACTGTAGTAAAATTCCCGCACCTTTGTTTGAACCGGAAGATTATGCCTTAGTAATCTCTTACAACCAGTCCGAAGGGACGAAAACCTATCCGCCTAAAACCAGGAGATTAAGGATTAATCGAGATGAAAGGAAAA
>JAQULX010000448.1 GCA_028718465.1 Dehalococcoidales bacterium
TCTGTATCGGCCGGCAGACAGTGATAGACGGCATCCGTTCTCCTTTTAAGTTTCACGGAGTTATACGCGAAGCTGTGCACCAGTTCAAATACCGCAACCTGAGAAGTCTGGCCGGGCCGCTGGCAAGTCTGCTCAGGGACTACATTGAAGACAGTCCTTTGCCCGGTGATGTCCTGGTTCCTGTCCCCCTGCACCCGCAAAGGTCAAGGGAAAGAGGCTACAACCAGGCTTATTTGTTAGCCCGCGAGCTGGGCAAGATGACCGGTTTGCCCGTCATCGGCGACTGTTTAACGCGCGTTAAACATAACCAGCCGCAGGTCAAAACCCTCTCCGTGGACGAACGAAGACGCAACGTCAGCCTGGCCTTTTCCTGCTGTGACTCCCGGGCCAGAGACAGGAAGATTATACTGATAGATGATGTTTCGACATCCGGCGCCACCCTGGAAGCCTGTGCCGCGGCCCTTAAATCAGCCGGGGCCGCATCCGTCTGGGGGCTTGTACTGGCGAGAGAAATATAATGATATTAGGAGGTAGAACACATGGACATGCAAATTACCGGTAAGAATCTGGAAATACTGCCCGCAGTACGTAGCTATATCATCAAAAAATTGGGGAAAATAGACCGTTATCTTAACAATATCCTTTCCTTCGAGGTTGTCGCAAGTGAAGAGGGAGCCAGGGCCCCCGACCAGCGCTTCGTGGTCCAGGCGACTGTAAATAACAAAGGCACATGGCTTCGCGGAGAAGAGAGGGGACAGGATATATACACTGCTGTTGACAAGGTGGCCGAGGTGCTTGAGCGGCAGATTGAGCATTATAAAGGCAAGCGCCCTTATGCCAGGAAGCGGTCGGCCCCGTCCATCAGAACCAGCACTACGGAGGTGATCGCCGCTATTGAAGAGGAGGTCGAACCGGAGCCCCGAGTAGTAAAATCCAAAAAGTTTTTCGTTAAACCGATGTCAGTTGAGGAAGCCGTCGACCAGATGGAGCTGCTGGGACACGATTTCTTCCTGTTCTTTAACCCTGACGTTGATAACCTTAACCTGATATACCGGCGTAAAGACGGAAATTACGGAATAATAGAGCCTTCTATGAAATAGATTCCTTCTTTTTATACTGATATACGTCAATACCCAGTCTCCCTCCCCGGCAAGGGGAGGGAGACTTCACTAAATACACCCCATGGTAAGAACCTCATCTTTCCAGGCGTTTCAAGCGCGAAAAATGCAGTTCCCACTTTGGCAATGGTATAATAATCTCTCTCCGGGGAGAGGTGCAAGCGAGGGGGAATGGTTCCCGGTTCCAGCATCACAGTACGGGACGAGCTTCGCGGAAACGGCAGCAAATTTAAAGGAGCATAGATTTAATGACTTTGGAAGATGGACTATATTACTGCGTTTTTAATACATCTGCCGGTTGGATCGGGCTGGCAGGTTCGGATGATGGCCTTGTGCGGACTACCCTGCCCCTGACGTCGAAAGACCTGGCAGAAGAAAGCCTCAGCCTGGGCGGCCGACTGGCAGCCTGCGCACCGGACCGTTTTACCGCTCTTTCAGAAAAATACCGGAGATATTTCGCCGGTGAGAAGGTGGATTTCACGGAGGGGCTGGACATCTCGCGGGCTACTCCTTTCGAAAAAGCCGTCTGGGAATCCACCGTCAGCATTCCATACGGGGAGACTCGCAGCTACGGCTGGGTTGCCTGTCAGATCGGTAAACCCCGGGCATGCCGGGCGGTGGGGGGGGCGCTGGTCAGAAACCCTCTGCCGATTATCGTCCCCTGCCACCGGGTGATTGCCAGCGACAACACCCTGAGGGGATTCACCGGAGGACTGGAAATCAAGAGGTTTCTGCTTCGTCTGGAAGCGAGACCATAGATCAGTCGCCGGCTTTCAGCTTCGTTGTCACCAGGTCCGTCTCGCATTTGTCTATCAGGCCTTCGCCGGCGAAACTGTAAAAACGATCATCACCGATAATGATATGGTCGAGCACCTTAATTTGCATGACGGCGCCGGCGTAGACCATATTCCGCGTCAACTCTTTATCGGCGTTGCTGGGGGCGGGGTTGCCCGATGGGTGATTATGGACCAATACCAGTGAGACCGCGCTGCACCGGATTGCGCCTTCAATGACCTCCCGGGGATAAACGAAACTGCTGTCGACCGTGCCCTGCGGTAAATCTTTGATTTCGACAACATGGTTCTGCGAGTCCAGGTAGACCACCTTGATCATCTCTTTTTTCAAGTCCCGCATGGAGCGCTTGAAATAATCATAGATGTCATGAGATGAATTGCAGACGGGCTTTTCCAGGCTCTTTTCTTCGAGGAACTTCCTGGCAACGGCATGCATGAACTTGATGCCGAATACGCTGTGAGGGCCGATCCCTTTGATTTCCTCCAGCTCATCCGGCCGGGCTTCCAGCACGCCTCTCAGGGTCTTGAAACGCCGAATGGCCTCTTTCGCCTCAGCTTTGCAATCCTTGCGAGGCCTGCCCAGAGTAAAAAGGAGCTCGACTATCTCATAGTCGTGAAATCCTTCCAGTCCGGATTTGAGAAATTTCTCGCGCAGTCTTCTCCGGTGCCCTTCATCTTCTTTTGGGGGACCCTGAATATCTCTCTTTACCCGCATATCAGTGCCTCGAAGGTGTCTTTTCCCCGTATTCTATCACTGACAAGAGCAAGATTAAAGCACCCGCGGCCAGCTTTCCCGGCTGTGGCCATTAATATTTAGAACTGGTAATTATTATGTCAACATACGCTTATGGTAGACAGGGTGATGGGGGAAAGGGGCAGAATTACGATTAAGGATGGGGAGAAGAGCCTCCCCACACTGAGATGCTTCGGAGCACCCGGAGGGTACCCGCTATTAGTTGTTCGCGGCGGCGAAGTTAAGGTATATTCGAAGCCTCCAGCATGACAGCAGAAGGGGGAGGATGGTTGGCAGCCCTGGCTCATGATCCTTTGAGGTTAGAACTTACTTAAGCCGCAACGTGAGTTATTTATCTTTTCTTTTCCGGGGGTCTGATTCCCGCTCTTTTAGCCAGGTGGTCTCTACCCAGGAAGTAGTTCACCCAGGAGGAGGTCTGCCACAGGTCCCAGTTGCACGGAGGAACGATATGCTCACCGATCGTATCTTCCTTACCCTGCGACTTCAAGCGCTGGTAGGCCCTGACCCAGATACACTGCTTTTCTCCGGGATACACCTCGCACCATCCGTAGTAGCTGCCTCCGCAGGGAGCATTGCGCTGGTCTTTGGGACACTGGGACACCGGGCAAAGGTAAGCTACGTCATATAACGCGCAGTCCCCGCAGTCCTTACACCCGTAAAGCGCAGTCTTAGTCCAGTACTCCAGCGTATGAAAAGCTTTTCTCATAAACCTTGAGGAGTCAACAGCGCGCATGAAGGCCTGCACAGGTTTGAACAGGGGGCTCTTCGGCTCGAATATCGTCCTGTGTAGTAACAGGGACAGGATAAATAT
>JAQULX010000449.1 GCA_028718465.1 Dehalococcoidales bacterium
TGTACCCAAAACACCGGCAGAAATACTATACAATAAGTTGTAACAGGTTACTGTATTAGACGCATAAAACACTTGCCGGTCCGCCATCCTGTAATCCCATCCTCCCTGCTTTACACTAAATCCAGCCTCCTTTTCATCATCTTCCTGTCATCCTGGATGAGCCTCGCTCCCTATTCCCTGAGGCGACGAAGGATCTCAGGGTGGGTCGGTCCCCCTCTCCTTTATCAATCATTAATCTGTAATCATATCTCTTCTCATATGGTAAGTGCCTTCACCTGTTGATTTATTCTATTTCAAGTGCTACAATTTGGAAATCCAGTTGGTTGATATCCTCACCAGTGAATATTTTATATCCAATAGTTGTAAGAGAAGATCAATAAAGACTATTTATCAGCAATCTTTCCCGTGCCGATTATCGAATATTCAGGATCTGAATAGTTTATTAATAATAAAAATTTTATTAATAAGGAGGAATAGCTATGTTTGACGCTGTCACCTTTGGGACGGAGAAATGTACCGGAACCGACGATTTTTTCAGGCCTGAACATTTGATTACCGAACAGGATCGCATGGTGATCAAAACCGTCAGGGATTTCGTTACCAGAGAAGTCCTGCCGCACGAGAAAGAATTCGATGATTATTGGGATTGGACCGAAAGAGAAGAACCGACATTCATTGAAGATTTAAAAAAGAAATTATATGTAGACATCGGATTTCAGAAAACCCTTATACCCGAAGAGTACGGCGGGTTTGGGATGTACAGCCTCGTCAGTGCTAATCTGGTGGTTGAAGAACTGGTCAGGGGAGATCTCGGGTTTACTACTGAAGCTACTATGAATCTGTGGGGAATACTGCCCATCGTGCCTCCTACTCCTAACGAATACCTTATCAAGAAGTTTGCTCCTTATTTGTGTGGGGATAAGCCGTTCCAGGTTGCTTCTTGCCTCACTGAGCCTCATGGCGGAGGGTCGGTTGAAGATATATCCTTGAAGGGAAAGTATATTCAGACTACCTGCAAATTAGATGGACATGAATGGGTTATCAATGGCCATAAACGCTGGCCTTCGGCTTATCGGAATGCCGATCTGTACCGGGTTCTCTGCAGGGTTGAAGGTGAAGATTTCCCCCGCAATATTGCCCAAATATACGTACCGGCAGATACTCCCGGTATAAGCACCAGCAAGCCCTACCGAAAAATGGGATGCAGTGTCGATACTAACGGAGATATCTGGTTCGAAAATGTCAGGGTGCCTGAAGAAAATCGTGCTCATGAGGATCCTCTGGAAGATCTTAAGTCTCTGATAGTGAACCAGACTTTGGGTCGGGCTATGCCTACAACGGGTAAAACAGTTGGCATAATGAAAAGGGCATATCAAATACTTAAGGCCTGGGTGGATCAAAGAGTAATAGCCGGCAGGCCTATGAAGGAACATGGAGTTATTGTGCATGAGCTTGGCCAGATTGCGGCCGATATTATGGCAGCTGAGGCCTATGTATATTCAGTAGCTTATAGATTTGATCACCCGGAGGTTTATGGCAATCCCTGGGATTTTAAAAACATGGTCGTCAGTGATGCCTGTAAAAAGACCGTGGGTGACATTGGACTGAGCGTGGTGAATCGTTCTCTGGACCTGATGGGTTCATTTGGCTATTCCCGTGAAGGGGGAATGGAGAAATTATTAAGAGATATAAAAATTACCCAGATCTGGGTAGGGGGTCCGCTCCTTTATTTGACCGAGCTTTCCCGGTACTACTTTGGTACGGAAACTATTTAAAGCGGATTCTTTTTAATTAGACTATGAATAAGCCCTCGATCCCTTTATCGGGATCGAGGGCTCATACGTATTTACTCCACGTTGAATATCATTCCCATTGAACAAACTGACCTGGCCCCCCTGGACGATATCGGCTAAAATTTTGCAAAATTAGAAGTAGAGAACACCCGTCTCAAAAAATTAATAGACTCCCATTTCCTGGGTAACTCCATTCTTCAAGAAGCAGCCCGGGGAAACTTCTAACCCCCCAAAACTCCCATCCCCCTCCATGACTTATTCGCTATTGACAGCCTTTCGCCTTGCCCTGCTATAATTAAATCCCTTTCCAGGATTACACCCTGTTCCTGTATTATCTCTCTAATTTTCATGCCTGGTCCGTAATCCAGTATAGCTGTCCGGTTTACATTCCGGACTTGATCTGGTTATCTAAGGGAGGTGCGTTATGCTACGAGCTTGTGCCCCATCATTTTCCTTTCCGGGTTTAACGTTGCTGGCATTAGCCGCTTTAATAGCTGGCGGGACATCATTGCGGAAAGTCAGTTTACTGATCTCAGGGAGGGGCCTTTGAAAATTTTATGGGGTTCCAGTTAAATATGGTAGTTTCCAGTTTACAGCCGTCTTTTTGGTACCTTTCCAGCCTCAAAATCTCCGATTTTGGGGTGTAAACTGTCAACTACCTGTAAACTATCGGGGATATCAAAAATATTGTTTGGGGAGTCTAAAGTGCTCCCGGACGTACCTTTGAGGAACATCACAGTATTGGCGCTTACATACATTAACAACCTGAGAAAATTATTAATATTATACTACAATGTATTTGACGGCCGATTTTTCGGCAGGCAGGTGCCTTGCGGGTCGTTTTTTAATAATAAAATAATAGTAGAAAAATAAAGGAGAAGCGTTGAATGGACAAGTACAAATGCACAGTCTGCGATTGGATTTACGATCCGGCCGTTGGAGACCCTGATGGCGGCGTCAAGCCTGGGACCGCTTTCGAAGATATTCCGGATTCCTGGGTTTGCCCGATTTGCGGAGCGGCCAAGTCCCAATTTGAGAAAATATAGTTTAGTTGTGCTGGGGAGGTGCTGTAATGCCGATTGATTTGAACGTGATGGTGGGAGGTGAGGCTGGTCAGGGCATTCAGACTATCGGTTTTGTTCTGGGCAAGGTCATGTCCCGCGGAGGCTATCATGTTTTTGCCGATCAGGACTATGAGTCCCGGATTAGAGGAGGGCATAACTTCTTCAGGATCAGGATCAAGGATGAGGAAGTGAACTCCCACGACGAGAAGCTGGATATCCTGATTGCTTTAAATAAAGAGACCGTCGATCTGCACCGGAGCGAACTGAAAGAGAACGGGATCATAATTGCTGACGGTCAGGCCCTGAAAATGGATGCGCAGTCTCCCCCATTTCTGGATGTTCCGCTGGAAAAAACGGCGGTGGAGGTTGCTTCCAACAAGATCATGAGCAACTCGGTGGCGGTTGGAGCGGTGCTGGGGCTCACGGGTTATGATTTCGACATCCTGGCGGATGTCATGCGCTGGAATTTTGCTAAATATCCTGAAAAGATACAGGAGGACAACATCAGGGCTGCCCGGGCCGGGTATGATTATTCCGCCCGGCGCATTCCGCCAACTTTTAAAACCCATTTGCAGAAAAACGGAGATGAGAAATGTGTTTTTCTCAACGGAAATGA
>JAQULX010000450.1 GCA_028718465.1 Dehalococcoidales bacterium
ATTGTGGCTATACCTGTCAAGGACCGAAAAGCCGGTAAGGAAATCAATCTCGGATTCGCCGATAAAGAAACCTGCGTCAAAGAGGCTCGACGCTGCCTTACCTGCCGCTGCACTGCCATAAGATACTAAAATAGAGAAAACGATAGCTGCCGGCTATCCTGGCAGCTATCGTTCAGTTCAAGCCAATACAGGGGCGGGTCTCAGACCCGCCTCTGGCAGGTAAAAAGTGATATCGGTCTATAAGACGATTATCACTCTGTGGAGAAAGGGAAATCCCTTCCAGTTTCTCTTCAGGAAAGGGAAAAGTTCAATAGTAGGAGAAAGATCAATGAGTTGGGAAGAGGAGTTTAAAAAGAAAATAGTCACTCCTGAGGAAGCCATCAGCCATGTCAAAAACGGCGACAGGGTCTGCTTTGTCCAGGGGAATGAACCGCAGGCTCTGGGCCTGGCCCTGGCTGCCCGCTTCGGCGAACTGGAGAATGTAACTATTTCCGTGCGTACCCCCGGCCGGGACTTCGGCTGGTATGATCAGGGCTGGGAGGCTTCATTTGCCATCGAAATCGGCTTTCCTCTTCCGATCGTCCGGCAAATGATTGCCGAAAAAAGATGCGATATCGAAATAGGATCTCTTGGATTCGACTACCACGGTGAGATGTCCCGACAGGCTGATTTCGTGCTGCTGGAGCTTTCCCCTCCGGATGCTCACGGCTACTGCTCCTTCGGCGCTTCCTGCTGGACCAAGCTGACAGAGCTCAGAGGCGCCAAATTCGTCATCGCCGAGATCAATAAAAACCTGATCCGGACATACGGTGAAAATCATGTGCATGTCTCTGAAATCGATCTGTTCGTGGAGCACACCCCCTCCGGCAAAACCCCCGGCGGGACCGACCTCCTGGGCCGCAAGAATGTGGAGCCAGGTCCGGTAGAAAAAGCTATTGCCGGCTATGTCGGCACCCTGATCAACGACGGCGATACCATCCAGATCGGAGTCGGCTCGACCAGTGAATGGACCGCCCGCATGGACACCTTCGATAACAAGGTGGAGCTGGGATGGTACTCCGAAGCGACCCCCAGAGGCATCATCAAGCTCATGCGCGAAGGCGTCATCACCAGCAAGCGGAAGAACTTTCTAACCGGGAAGCATATCTGTACCGCCTGCGGAGGCGGCACCATCGAGGATATGGAGTGGGTAACCATGAACCCCTCTTTCGAGCTGCATCCGGCCGAATTCGTGCTGGACGTAAGGAACATTTGCAAGAACGACAATATGAAAGCCATCAACTCGGCGGTATCGGTAGACCTGACCGGACAGATCGCCGCCGAATCGGTAGGCCCGCGCATACTGAGCGGCGCCGGCGGGCAGACCACTTTCGCCATGGGCGCCGGCCTGTCCAATGGAGGACGCAGCATAACGGTGCTACCCTCAACGGCTTCCGGAGGGTCCATCTCCCGCATCGTCCCGATGCTGGATGCCGGCACTATCGTGACCGTGCCGCGCATTGCCGCCGATACAATCATTACCGAGTACGGCATCGCCAAGTTGAAAGGCCTGACCCAGAGACAGAGAGCCGATGCCCTGATTGCTATCGCTCATCCGGACCACCGCGCCGAATTAAAGAAAAAAGCCGAAGAACTTTACTGGCCCTAAATTAAAGTCCTGAAACTGGAAAAAATATATAGAAAAAGGAGACATAACAAATGGCTATCGAGAAAACTACTGAGCAACAGGTAATCTGGCCCGAAATGGCTTCAGCCCCCAATTTCAAGTGGATCAAGTACGAACATGATACCGAGTATCCCAAGGTGGTTTACATCACCCTGAACCGCCCGGAAAAGAACAACGCTATCAGCATCGGCCCCGGACAGATGACCGACGAGTTAATCCAGGCCTTCAACCGCGCCAATCATGATGATGAGTGCAACGTGGTCGTCGTCAGAGGCGCCGGCGCCAACTATTGCGCCGGATTCGACCTGTCCATGGTTTACAGGGTCTACGGCGGAAGCCCGACCAACAAACCTTCCCAGAGAATCAGACTCCAGGTCGACCAGGACCACCTGTTCGGCTTCCCCCAGGCTATCCTGAACTGCAACAAGGTCATCATCACCCAGGTACACGGCTGGGCTATCGAAGCCGGCCTGTACATCGTTAAATGCTCTGATATCGTCGTCACTGCCGACAATGCCAAGTTCTCCCAGAGAGGACAGCGGTTAGCCTTCGGCGGTCTGCCGACCGTACCCATCGAGCTGTTCATGGGCCATACCAAGAAGGTTATGGAATGCCTGCTGACCGGCAGAACCGTCAGCGGTAAAGAAGCCGAGGAAATCGGTTACGCCACCAAGGCCGTCCCGGCTGATATCCTGGAGAGCGAAGTCCATCATCTGGCCGGCGCCATCGCCGTCCTGCCCAGAGACGTCGTAGTCATGGGTAGAGTCGCTCGCCGCCACATGTATGACAGAATGGGCATGACTACCCTCAAAGAGGTCATCACCTATCATACCCTGTCAGTCAACCTGAAATACACCCCGGATGAGAGAGAACTCATGTTCATCCGCGACAGAGAGGGTATGGGCGAGAGAGAAGCCTTCCACAAGATGCATGCGAAATACGATGAGGCCCTGGAAAAGACCCAGTGCTTCAAGAACTACAACCCACCCAAGGCCTAGTTTTAGACTCAGGGATTTCGAGTTGTTTGATAGCGGCGCTGATTCAGCGCCGCTATCATTATTTCGTCACCGGCAGAGCGGACCTTTTATAATGGAAGTGAGGCAGGTCAATACCAGTACAAATTGAATTTTGTTTTTAACACAAGGGGTGAAGGGTATGGCGAATATCGACCCCACGCGGCCCGGCAAAATCCGGAAGTGGTACAATGTATTCTGGCCGCTGTACGACCCGCTGCTGGGCCTGTTGGAGGGGTCAGGGTTCAATCAGTGGCGGCACCTCCTCTGGAGTAAAATAGAAGGCAAACGGATACTGGAAGTCGGCGTGGGGACCGGCCGCAACTTTCCCTTCTATCCGGCCGGGGGCAGCATAACCGCTGTCGATTTCAGTGACAAGATGCTGGCCAGGGCCAGTCAAAAAGCGGGACAGGCCGGTCTCAGGGTGCAACTGGAGCTAATGGATGTGCAGCACCTGGCTTTTCAGGCAAATGCTTTTGATACGGTAGTATCGTCCTGGGTTTTCTGTGAGATAGCGGACCCCGTGCAGGGCTTAAAAGAGGTGAAGAGGGTTGTCAGATCAGGCGGCAAGGTATTGCTGCTGGAACATGGGATCAGCGATAATAAATGGCTGGCCCGCTTAATGAATTTGACCAATCCCCTGCTCTCCGGACTGGTTGGAGAGAATATCAACCGCGATACGGCATATAATGTAAAAGAAAGCGGGCTGATCGTAGAAAAGGTAACCCGGTTGGCCCCGGGTATTTGCCTGATTGAGGCCAGGAAAGAAAGAATCTACATGTTGAAATAACC
>JAQULX010000451.1 GCA_028718465.1 Dehalococcoidales bacterium
TAGCAGGGGAAATAGCCGAAATTCCCCGCAGACCAGTGCATGTCCTGCATCACGCCTTCGGCATAGTTTTCGATATCAACTCCGAGATATTTCTTATAGCTCTGGTTCCAAATTTCCGGCAGGTCCTTTACCTGAATCTGACCGGCGAACAGACCTTTTTCGATATCAAAGCGGATAATCACATGCAGGCAATAAGTGACCTCATCGGCCTCAATACGTATCCTGGAAGGCTCGACATGATTGACGGCCAGTAAAAACTGCTCCAGGTTGATTTCAGGCAGCCGGCTGTCGGTGATTTCCTTCAACCTGGGCAGGAAATAAGCCCAGAACTCAGCAGACCTCCCGATAATGTTCTCGACCAGGCGCGATTGAGATTCATGGATACCGGTCGAGCAGGCCGACCCTACAGGTTGAAACATCCATTCCGGATTTATGTCCATCTCATAGAGTGCGTGTCCGACTTCATGAAGGATCGAGAAGATGGAGCTGGCAAAGTGGTCTTCGTAATAATGTGTGGTCACGCGGACATCATCGAAATAACCTGAGGTGAAGGGGTGCTCGGTCTCATCTATTCTCCCGGAGGCTTTGTCTGAAGTAACATCATACCCAATAGTCTCTGCCAAAGTTATCGCTATCCGGCGTTGAAGATCAACCGGCACCTTGTGCCGGAGAACAGTGAGGTCGGCCTGCACAGGAGCCTGTTTGATCTTGTCAATAAGGGATATGAGCCCGTCCCGCAATTCGCCAAATAACAAATCGATATGCCGGGCGGTCATTCCCGGTTCATATATATCAATCAAAGCATCGTACGGAGTCTCGGTTCTTTTGACCATTTTTAGAATATCAGCCGCTCTTCTGGTCAGTTCGATGTTTTTCTCAAGCTCCGGATAAAACATTTTCCAGTCATTGGCAAGCTTGGCCTTTCTCCAGGTATCATTGGCGATAGAGCCCTGTCTTTGCATCTCTATAACCAGGCTTTCAGGAAGGGCTGATTGCTCATCATAACCTTTATGGATAAGATGAACATTTCTTTTCTGGACGGCATCCAGATTAGCAAACTCAGGATCATTCTCGATCCCCCTCAGGAGCATTCCGATTTCGCGGTCGGTAACCATCCGGTGGACGGTCCCGCTCAAAACCGCAAGCTGCTGGCTCCTGAGGTTAATTCCTCGGGGCGGCATTTTAGTCATCATATCCCAGCTCAGAACGCCGGCGGCGGTCGACAGGATAGCCGTTTCACGGTATTTTCCTAAAAGTTGAGAATATAGTCTGGAAATATTTTCCTGCATGGTTTACCTCTCGCAATATAACTAATTCCTGTTTTCATTGTACTTTTAATTCTAACGGATTGTTCAGTTCACCGCTACAGGTTTCATGATTAAAATGAAACTCAAAATGAGAATAATACCCATGGAAACCGGTAAATAATTAAATGATTTCCGGCATTTCAATGTGTATTACTGGCAATATTTATACATAACGCTGTAGATTGATTTCCGCTGAATTTGTTATAGGATAAAAATGAATAATTAGGCCTTTTTCGATTTTTATAAAATAACCGGCGTTAAAAGAGAACTGGAACATTTCCTTCCCTCGAGGTCAACCAGCGAAGGTCGGAATCCAGGGCATTATTATGCCGGAGACCTTTGCAGAAGGGTGAAATACTTCAGGGCCTTAATATCTAATAGTGAATTGACCCTATAGAACAGATTGGATGCCCGAAAAATGAAATGGAGAAGAATATGAGATCGAGATATAAATCGTTCGCCATGGCAGGCTGGATCCTGTTTATAATAATGCTGGTCGCAACAACTGTCACAGGCTGCCGGCCGGAACCTCCGCCAGAAGCGATCATGATCGACCTGAGTCAGGCAGTCGCCCTTTCAAATAGTAATAATATTGCAGAAGTGCGAGTGGAGCCGGACAATGGATGGATGTTGATGGAAGCGCAAGTGGAGGGTGGGCCTGTAAGTATCCGGGATATCAACGATAACTCTGCAACCATCAGTAACGGCACCATGATGGTAACGGATATCGACGGGATGAATACCGCCAATTTGCAGGAAATGGGATTCATCTTTCCGGAAAAATATTCCATAAGCAGAGGCGCGCCAGGGACTTCCGAAACAACCGGCAGCTTTATGGCCTTTCTGCCTCTTCTCTTCTTCGGCCTGTTGCTCTTTCTTTTGTTACGCATGGGAGGAAACGCAGCCAGAGGTCAAATGAATGAAATCGGGCGCAGCAAGGCCAGGCTGAATACCGGGAGTTTACCTTCGGTTACTTTTGCCGATGTAGCAGGAGTTCCTGAAGCCAAGCAGGATTTGCTGGAAGTGGTGGACTTCCTGAAAAATCAGAGGAAATTCCAGAAGCTGGGAGCCCGGGTCCCTAAAGGCGTAATGCTGGTAGGCCCTCCCGGGACCGGCAAAACTCTCCTGGCCAAGGCAGTGGCAGGCGAAGCCGGAGTGCCTTTCTTTTCACTCAGTGGAAGTGAATTTGTAGAGGTATATGTAGGAGTGGGCGCTTCCCGGGTCAGGGACCTGTTCCAGAAAGCTAAAACCAGCCGGCCTTCCATTATCTTTATTGATGAAATAGATGCGGTCGGACGCAAAAGGTCTATCGGTCCTGGAGCCAGCCACGAAGAGCGGGAGCAAACACTGAACCAGATACTGTCGGAAATGGACGGTTTTACTCCTAATTCAGGTGTAATCGTGTTAGCGGCTACCAATCGGGTGGATGTGCTTGATCCGGCTTTATTGCGGCCGGGTCGTTTCGACCGTCAGGTGGTTTTAGATAACCCTGATTCTGCCGAACGCAAGTCCATAATTCAGATTCACATCAGGGGTAAACCGCTAGCACCGTCAGTCAATCTGGATGTTCTGGCAAAGCAGACGGCCGGATTCAGCGGTGCAGACCTGGCCAACATGGTAAATGAAGCAGCCATACTGGCCGCAAGGCGGGACAAAGACTCGATCACTCAGGATGAGTTTAATGAGTCGATCGATCGGGTGATCGCCGGACCGGCCAGAAAAAGCCGTCAAGTCAACGCCATGGACAAAAAACGGACGGCTTACCACGAAGGAGGTCATGCCGTAGTAGCCCGGATGCTGCCGGATGCCGATCCATTGTTCAAGGTTTCGATCGTAGCGCGCGGAGGTATCGGCGGCTATACCCGCACGCTGCCTGAAGAAGAGCACTATCTCATGACCAAGGAACAATTGCAGGCAAACCTGGCAATGCTTTTGGCCGTTCATACCGCAGAAAAAATGATTTTTGGCAACGTTTCAACCGGGCCCCATAACGATATCAAGCAAGCAACCGAAATGGCCCGGAAAATGATTACGGAATACGGGATGAGCGATAAATTAGCCCTCAGGACATACGGAGGAGAAAACTCGGGAGGATACTGGGGATTTGACCAGAAAAATTACGGAGAAGATGTAGCCAGA
>JAQULX010000452.1 GCA_028718465.1 Dehalococcoidales bacterium
GTTGACGATTTGAAATCACAAGGCGCCATTGTCTATAACTTTGAAGGAGATAATGCAGCTAAATTTTCTGAGGCTGCTGCCCCTTTGAAAGATGAATTTATAGCTACCATGCAGGCCAAAGGCTTTCCGGCTAAAGAAATGTTTGATGCAGTTACTGAAATATTAGCGGCGAAGTAGCGTTTAAATAACCGATTTGTTGGTTCAATCCATAATATGATAGGGGGCTATATGGTAATTTACGCAATGGGTGAAAAACTAGAAAAAGTAATTTATTCCATGAGCCGAGGATTCAGGGTGCTTTCAATAGCCATGCTTTTTATTATGATGCTATTCGTTACTGTTGATGTCATTGGACGCTATATTATCAATAAACCTATCAATGGAGATATTGAACTTCAGGAATTAATGATGGTAGTTATCATTTTTGGGGCTATGGCTTACGCTACAACTACGAAGCAGCACGTTTTTGTTGAGCTATTAGTGGCGAGGCTTAAAGGTCGCTCTCTGGCAATCGTTAACAGTATAGCATTGTTTTTAGGCCTGGTGTTTTTAGCCCTTACCATATGGCGAACCGGAGTTGGTGGTTGGAATGAGATGATGTCTCCTACAGGCAAATACACCATGATGCTTGAAATACCTATAGCCCCCTTTATACTTTTAGCAGATGTTGGACTCATTTTAATGTTTTTAGTTTTTTTATGCCAGTTTATCAAGGTTTTGAATAGTGCAATTGGATTAAAGCATACCGATATTTTTAATAATAGGGTAAAAGCACAATGAGTCCACAATTAATTGGTTGGATAGGCATAATAATACTATTTGCTGTTATAGCGACAGGTATACCTCTTGGTCTAGCTATGGGATTGGTAGGTTTTGTAGGATTCGCTTTAATTACCGGTCTTCCTGCCGCATTTACCCAACTAGCTACAGTTCCTTATGCCTCAGTAGCTTCTTATACTCTAACTGTCCTCCCACTCTTCATTCTCATGGGTGAATTTGCATTTCATTCTGGATTAATTCGCGGTGCTTTTGAATCAGCACACAAGTTTCTAGGATCGTTGAGGGGTGGACTGGCCATGGCTACTATCGTGGCCTGCGCTGGTTTTGCGGCGGTTTGTGGCTCCGGGGTAGCTTGCGCTTCCACCATGACCTCGGTGGCCTATCCGGAGATGAAAAGATTTAACTATAAACCACATTTAGCACTTGGAAGTATTGCTAGCGGTGGTACTTTAGGTGTTCTAATTCCACCCAGTAATCCACTCGTTATTTATGCCTTGTTCGCTGAGGTATCTATAGGGAAGCTATTCATGAGTGGTGTTCTGCCAGGCATCATTCTTGGTATTTTGTTTGTTTTAACCATTTTTATTTGGACCAAGGTCAACAGAGAAGCGGGTCCAAGCGGTGGAAAGTTTTCCTGGATCGAAAAGTTTATATCACTTAAAAAATCTTGGCCAGTTATATTTTTGGCAGTAGTAATTATGGGAGGGCTCTGGACAGGAATATTCACTGCCACCGAAGCTGCAGGTATAGGAGCTTTTGCAGCCTTTATTATCGGTCTTTCAATGAAGAACCTGAAAACAAAGAATGTTATTTCATCACTGGATGTAACCGTTCGCACATCGGCAATGATATTCACTATTTTAATTGGTGCTATGATATTTAACTATTTCATTGTCATGACTGGTATGCCAGCCCAACTGGCGACATTCGTAGAAAATCTGCAAATACCTGCGGTTGGAATCCTGATCGTCATCCTAAGTGTTTATTTTTTTCTAGGGTGTATTATGGATACTTTGGCTATGACTGTACTGACATTACCAATTTTTCTGCCGATTATTCATAATTTAGGATTCGATCTGATATGGTTCGGCATAATATTTATTGTTATGTGTGAAATGGCCATGATCACGCCTCCGATGGGTATGAATGTATTTGTAATTGCCGGTATGGCTAGAGACGTTCCTATGTACACGATTTATAAAGGAATAGGGCCATTTATCATAGCCTTGGTCATATTGCTTGCTGTACTTATTTCTTTTCCCCAGATTGCATTGTTTATACCCCAAATGATGTCGAGGTAAAAGGTTGGAATATAGTCAATATTATTTTTTATCATTCATTGTTATGCCTGAAAAGATATCAAAAATCCTAGACATGAGAAAGGGTATTTCTTAAATGAAAAGGAACTCGATCGCGCTGCTTGGAGTAGGAGATGTGATGATAGTTTGAGAAGAACCTGTAACTATCTTAAAGCATGCCGCTGAAGTGCTACAGTCAGTTAATGTTGTTTATGATAATTGTGAGCAGTTGCTGGCTGATAATTGAACTCCTGCCTGTAGAAAGGCAGTAAGTCGTAATCCTAAATACATAGAAGGTATTTTCCCAGATTTGATATTATTTCCCTGACTAATAATCACGTCTTGGATTGGGGCTCCGAAGATTTGTGGGATGCTATGGAAAGATTAAAAACCGCTAAATTCCACTGCTTCAGAGCAGTGGAATTGATTATGGCATTTTAATCAAGCATATACAATTATAAAAAGCACTAGGATACAATGATGATGTCCGGAGGTATAATTTATGAGCACCGAAGCTTTAGTGAGAAACTTAATCCAAACAAAATATGATGACCTAACAGCTGAAGTAATTGAGGCAACGAAAATAAGTATTCTTGATACTTTTGGAGTAATGCTTCCTCCTTCTACTTTAACCAAGGCGTGCATTAGTTTATATGAGATGATGAATGAGGTAGACGGGAAAAAAGAAAGTACACTCATAGGTTTTGGGGGGAGAGTCCCTTGCTGGGTAGCTGCTTTTGTAAATGGATCATGCGCGCATGCAATGGATTATGATGATGGTGTTACTACAGATAAGCCAATTCAGCACCCCACAGCCTCAACTTTCCCGGCGGCTCTCGCACTTGCAGAGAGAATAGGCGAAGTGAATGGAAAAGACTTTATTACTGCTGTTGCTCTGGGTAATGATCTGAGCATAAGAATTGCGTCTTGCCCGACAGGTAACACTATGACAGATTATCCCTTCTTTCCAATAAGTACCTTTGGAGTATTTAGTGCTGCTGGGGCATGTGGTAAATTGTTAGGACTCGCTGATATCGAGATGCAAAATGCTCTTGGCTTAGCCTTACATAGAGTTGCTGGTACTCGAGATGCGGCGTTTGCCCCTGATTCAGATATAAGGGGGATTAGAGACGGTTTCACCAATAAAGAGGGGGTTATTGCTGCACTCATGGCCAGTAAAGGGATATCGGCGTGTAAAGATTCCGTTGAACAACTCTTGAGAGTATATTATGGAACCGGGTACAGCCTCGATCCATTAACACATGACTTGGGTAAGATTTTCAGAGGGGCTGAAGCTAAATATAAAATCTGGCCATCTTGCGGGGCTACCCATAGCTATATTCAAGCTGCATTATATGTCG
>JAQULX010000453.1 GCA_028718465.1 Dehalococcoidales bacterium
CCTTATTTTAAAGACCTGGCCGTGATCTCTCCGGCTGAGGACCGTACCAATATGCTCAAGCTGGCCCTGGCAGGGAAGGCGTATT
This sequence comes from Dehalococcoidales bacterium, assembly GCA_028718465.1. The sequence continues at coordinate 86 of JAQULX010000453.1, forward strand.
TCAGGATATCCCTGATGGAGATTATGCGTCCCGGCCCTTCCTACGCGGTAGATACTATCGCGCAGATGAAGGAGAAACTGGAGCCCGACGATGAGATATTCTTTATCATGGGCTGGGACAGCCTGAAGACCTTGCATCTCTGGCAGGAACCTCAAAGGCTGATAAGCCTGTGCCGGGTGGCAGCAGCTCCTCGCCCAGGCTATTTCAAACCGGATATTGCCATGATAGAAAAAGATTTACCCGGCATATCCCAGCGAGCTATAGTGATGGAAAAGCCTTTGATCGACATCAGCGCCACGGATATCCGGCAGCGGGTGCTCCGGGGACTGCCGATAGACCATCTGGTGCCTGCTGAGGTCGCCAGGTATATCCGGGAGCATCAATTGTACCGTGACAAGGAGTGAACTATGAATGGGAATGACCATTCATAAATCTCAAATCATGAACCATGAATCGTTTTCCAGGCTGCTGGAGCAGCTAAAACCCCGGGTAAAAAACGCAGTTGGCAGCCATCCTGATTTCGAGCGCCTCTGGCAGGCGGCCATGGACCAGCATCAGGTCTGGTCTCAGGAGGCTGATGAGAAAATCAGCGGACTGGGGCGCTCTCTGGCCCTCCTGGAAGATCTGTCTCACTCTTATGGAGTTGATTTAAGAGGAGACCAGGGTATTTCAGAATTGATTCTGGCCGAAGCTCCGCCGGTAGGAGGCGAGATTGTGAGAAAGGATAGTACCGGAGAGGCGGTCAGCTACGAGGTAGTTGACCGGCAGATCACTCCCACATTTGGGTTATTGCTTTTCCTGGAGAGCGAGGACGGTAGTTCATCTACGGAAGAGTTTTACGAGTAAAAAAGCTGGCCATGGAGTCCTTCCATGGCCAGGCAGATGATATGATTCGGAATATTTGAATCAATTAGTCTACAACCATTATCCAGAAATCCCTTAAATATCCAGGTTTTTCACGCTCTTGGCGTGAGCTTGAATAAAGGCTTTACGCGGAGGGACTTCCTCTCCCATCAGGGTCCGGAAAGATTCGTCAGCCTTGACTGCATCGGGTATGCCCACCTGGAGCAATGTCCGGGTCTGCGGGTTCATTGTGGTCTCCCAGAGTTGCTCGGCGCTCATTTCACCCAGGCCTTTATAGCGCTGGAGCTCGATTTTTCGGTTAGTCTCTCTGACTCTCTTCAGGGTGTCATCTCGTTGCTGGTCGGAATAGACCCAATGCTCCAGGCTGCCGGCCTTGATGCGGTAGAGGGGCGGCTGGGCGATGTACAGGTGCCCCTGATTAATGAGCTCGCCCATATGGCGGAAGAAGAAGGTCAGCAGCAGGGTCCGGATATGTGAACCATCGACATCCGCATCGGTCATCAGTATCACCCGGTGGTAGCGTAGCCTGGACAGGTCCAGATCGCTGTCGATATTAGTGCCCAGGGCAGTAATAAGGGCCCGGATTTCCTCATGGGCCAGCATCTTCTCCGGAGCAGCCTTCTCTACATTTAATATCTTACCGCGCAGGGGCAGGATGGCCTGAAAACGGCGGTTCCGGCCTTGTTTGGCGGAGCCACCGGCGGATTCACCCTCGACCAGGTACAGCTCGCTGTTGGCGGGGTCCTTTTCCGAACAGTCCGCCAGTTTGCCCGGCAGGGTGCCACCGTCCAGGCTGTTTTTCTTGAGGACCAGGTCCCGGGCTCTCCGGGCAGCCTCGCGGGCTCTGGCAGCGGTATAGCACTTTTCTATAATGCTCCGGGCGTCATCCGGATGCTCCTCAAGGTAAAGCGCCAGTTGGTCGGTCATAACGCTTTCGACGATGCTCTTGGTCTCGGAATTACCCAGTTTGCCCTTAGTCTGACCTTCGAACTGAGGGTCAGGCAGGCGGACGCTGACGATAGCAGTAAGTCCCTCGCGGACATCCTCGCCGGTGAGGCTGCCTTCGTCTTCTTTGACAAGCTTGTTCTTTCGAGCATAGTCATTTAGAATACGGGTCAGAGAGGAACGGAAACCTGTCAGGTGGGTGCCGCCATCAACAGTATTGACACAATTGGCAAAACCGTAGATGCTTTCAGAATAACCGTCGTTATACTGGAAGGAAATTTCTACAATGGTCTTGTCCACCTGCTTACATATATAAATCGGTTTCGGGTGCTTTACCTCGCGGTTGCGGTTCAGGTGATGGACATAGCCGCTGATGCCGCCTTCAAAATAAAAAGTCTTTTCGGTATCAATCCGTTCGTCGCGGATGGTCAATTCCAGTCCTTTATTGAGGTAGGCAATCTCGCGGACGCGTGTGGAAAGGATATCATAATCATAGGTGGCATCACCAAAGATCTCTGTATCTGCCAGGAAGGAAATAGTAGTTCCGGTGCCTTCAGTGGTACCGATCTCCTTTACCGGGCTGGTGAGAATGCCCTTATTGAACACGATCTGGTAGACTTTACCGTCGCGTCTGACTTCAGCAGTGAACCATTCGGAAAGGGCATTTACGGCTTTGGCTCCGACGCCGTGCAGACCTCCAGAAACCTGGTAGGCCCCGCCGCCGAATTTACCCCCGGCATGGAGGATGGTCAACGCTGTTTCCAGGGCGGACTTCCCGGTCGTGGGATGGATATCTACCGGGAAACCGCGCCCGTTATCTTCCACAACGATGGAGTTATCCTTATTAATGGTGATGAAAATCCGGCTGCAACAGCCGGCCATGGCTTCATCTACCGAATTATAAACTATCTCATACACCAGGTGATGCAAACCGCGTTGGTCGGTACTACCGATATACATGCCCGGCCGCAGACGCATGGCCTCACGCCCGCCCAGCACCTGGATATTGGCGGCGGTATAGTTGGCGGCTGCTTCAGCGGCATCGTTAACATTATTCAAATTATTTGTTTCAGAAATAGATTCAGGATTAGTTACCATAAATAGTGTTACCCCCTAAAATTTGATGGAAACAGGAAGGAAAAGGATCGTTGACAAGAAGGCCGAGAGAAGTATTAACGTATTGGCCTCTAGAATGAGCAAGAATGGTCATTTTAGTCCTTCGGGATACATCTTGAACCATCCAGACCATTATAGCACATTATAGCCTTAAAGTGAATTCGAAAAAGCTTAACAAAAGAAAAGCTGGCAGCCCGGGCTGCCAGCTTCATAATCAGGGATACACGGGACTATAGTCCCTTGAAAGTAACTACTTCCTCGATGGGCCTTCTTGAAGATCGGTAATTATTGATAGGGCTTGCCATGTCTTCATAACCGAGAGCGACGCCGAACACAATCAAAAGCTCCTGGGGAATTTCCAACTCCTGGCGGATGATGTCCGGGTAGCCGACAAAAGTCAAGGCCGGAATGGTGCCGAGCCCGTACTCC
>JAQULX010000454.1 GCA_028718465.1 Dehalococcoidales bacterium
ATATGAAGATGAGATCGGCGGTTTCTATAATATACTCTCAACAATGCCTGATAATTCTACAGGCGCAAGAAAACACCCGGATAGACAAGTGGCAGCTGGTTATTGGCGATCGGCCGGAACTTCAATGGCTTGCCCGCATGTATCAGGGTTGGCTGCTTTACTTGTTTCACATCTTGGAATAAGCGTGGAATCAAGAAAAATTGAGGAAATAATAAGGTCTACGGCAGATGATCTCGGCGAGCCCGGCCCCGACACTCTTTTTGGAAGCGGAAGGATAAATGCTTACAAAGCGCTGATATCCACCGATGGGCTGATATATCTTGATAAAAGATATTATAACCGTTCATGCCAAATAAAAGTAACCGTAATCGATAGAGACGAGCATGATTTTGTCAATGTAACACTGGAAAGCACTACTGAAGTATTTCCTGAGAATATCACCTTGACGGAAACTTTGCCAAATTCAGGCCGATTTGAAGGATTTGCTAGATTAGAGCTTGATGCCGCGCCTATTCAAAATGACCAACAAATAGCCGCCAGACATAATGACCTGCTTACAGCCAAATACTTTAATAAATCGACTGGCAAAACAGAACAGGGAACTGCCACTATTGATATTCGCCCGCCCGTGATTATGGAGCCGGTCAGAGTTATATTATCAAGAGGTTTTAATTTTCTTAATAATGTGGATATTTCCTTAGAGATGGATGAGCCGGCATTTGTCAGGCTTTTCTATGGCCAGACGTTACCGTTGGATTATGTGTATGAAACCACTGATTATTCAAAGAATCATCAGATTTGGCTTGGTGGTTTAGGTGATAGAGAATGGTTATTTGCGATTGAAGCTAAAGATGCCGCAGGCAATCTTTTATATGATGATAATGGAGGAAACTATTATAGATTCAGAATTATTCCGCCAGGGATTCATGTAAGCACTGCGAGTTTAACATTAGAAGCTTTTGAGGGTGCCACCGAACCTGTTGTTCAGACATTCTCTATTGATAATAACGCGGCCCCAGGAAGTTGCGATCTTGCCTTTTTGCTTTCATCGGAACTTGATAAAACTGTCCCGTATTACGCCAATTTAATATTTAATTTTTTGCCTAAAGAAGGACATGTAAGCACAAGCTTATCATCTGACATCCAATTTTCTTTTAATCCAATATACGCAAAAGCAGGTATTTATACCGGCAAGATACATATCAGAAATAATGTGGACTCACAAAACCAAATCGATTTACCATTCCAGTTCATAGTACATTCCGCGCCAGCGCTTCATTTTAGAGATCATGTAATAAAGGACGATGGATCGGGCAGAAGCTTCTCGTGCAATGGCAATAGACGTTTAAATCCGGGCGAAACGGTCGAAATGTTTATTAAGTTGGAAAACTCAGCCGGCTTATCAACTAAGGGAAAATCAGCCAGGATTTCACCTCTTGAAGCGGATCCTTATATTACTGTTTTGGATGACACCATAGATCTGCGTCAAGTTGGTGTGACCCCGGGATCGATTATAATGAGCTCCGAGGCATTTCTTGTTAAGGCCGCGAGTGATACACCCGATCACCATACGGCTACATTCAAATTGGATGTAGAAGATGTTGATGGCAGAATTTGGACTACAGCTATTTATTTGGAATCGGCCACTTTTATTCAAGCAACCGGCAATAGACATTTTGATAGAGTCAGAAGCACCGATGGGGCTGTGGCAGACGCTGGTGAGATAGTGTGTGATAATAATGGAAACGTATATTCTGTATGGAACGACTCAAGAGGTGTTTATTTTAACCACTCAAGCGATCATGGCATAACCTGGATGGAGCTTCCGGTGCGTATCGATTCCGGGCTAAGAGGTTCTTATCAGCCCCAAATAACGTGCGACGACAGGGGGAATATATATGTTATATGGGAGGATATTCGAAATCGAACGGGCTTTAATTTATCCTCGGACATCTATTTTAACTGTTCTCATGATTACGGCGCTACCTGGCATAATGGGGATATTCAGCTTGACGCGAACACAGATGCTTTAAGAGAAATGCTATTTTGCAAAATAAAGTGCGACAACAATGGAACTGTTTATGCCTTGTGGCTCGATGTGGATGAAAGTAAAGGTGTTTCATATATCTGTTTTAATCATTCTTCGGATTTCGGGCTAACTTGGCAGAATACGGTTACCGAGCTTCAGGCGAGGGATCCAGTAGGAGGTCTTATTGTTAGTGATTTACCGGATATCGCATGTGATGATAGCGGTAATGCTTATGTAGTTTGGAATAGTTACCATGACGGTATAATCAGCGACATCTACCTTAAACACTCAAACGATTTCGGAGAAACATGGCAAGACCACAATATAAGGCTTAATACAAGTGATCCCCTGATTAGCCGGGCCGTTAATCCTCAGGTGATATGTGATAGTAAGGGAAATGTTCTTTCAATTTGGGAAGATTATCGGAATGGCGGATACCCGGATCTCTATTCTAATCATTCATATGATTATGGACAGACTTGGCAATCCCAAGATATTAGAATTGATAAGGACGGGGCTGGCGCTGATATTTCAACTTTTTTTAATATGGCCGGCGATGATAATGATAACATATATGTCGCATGGATGGATTCGAGAACAGACTATTGGGGAGCTGATATTTATTTAAATCATTCGCCAGATTATGGAAATACCTGGCAAGTAAAGGATATAAGATTGGAAACACTCTCCGAAGGGGGGCTTTGTCAATCTTATACTCCTAGAGTAGCCTGCAATGATAAAGGGAATGTATACGTCGTTTGGCATAAAGGGGATGAGCCGTATTTTATGCAGCGTAATTATAATATGCGTGGTCAACGATTTGATGTTTTTCTAAATTATTCCAATGATTATGGAAATACTTGGCTTCAGGATTATGGTAAATCAGAATTATTATTTAATGAAGAGAGAAAAACTGACGCTTTTTTCCCTTCCTATTCGTTTACTCCTATTGCCTGTGACGATGTGAATTTTTACGCTGTCTGGCGGGAAGCGCGTCTTGCATATGCAGAGGATTGGCCTGACTACGTTAAGATTTATTTTGGTTCTATAATTCTGGATCCCACCCCACCCACCACCCCTGTAGTCACTGACCAGGGCCGATATACCACATTGAAGGACCAGCTTGCCTGCGCCTTCAGCTCTGCAGACCCGGAATCCGGTATTGTTGAATACCAATATAAGATTACCCAGGATAGCATAACAAGAACTATTATAAAGGACTGGACCTCGGCCGGGACATATAATTGGGTTACTGTAACAGGTCTAACCCTGTTAGACACCAAGACCTATTACTTTAGCGTAAAGGCAAAGAATGGAGTAGGACTATGGAGTAATATCGGTTATTCTGATGGCATACAGTGCCTATATCCGCCTACAATTACTTCTATATCACCTACTTTAC
>JAQULX010000455.1 GCA_028718465.1 Dehalococcoidales bacterium
CCGTGAAGTCCGCCTGGATTTGACATGGGATCTATACCAGAAAGGTTACTTTACGGGATTGGAGCCTTTTAAAGTCCTGGGATTTGTCGCGACGCCGGAGGCTACCATATTTTTGAAAAAGAAGGCCAATACCGTAGCTGATCTCAAAGGATTAAAGCTGAGGACGACCAGTACGCCGATGTCCGAGTTTATTAAGCGTCTGGGAGGAGTTCCCGTCACTATGGTCGGTTCGGAGACATACATGAACCTTGATCGCGGAATTATCGACGGGACCGTAACCATGTACGAGGCCTTCATGCAAATGAAGTTAAATGAAGTGGCCAAGTACGCCATTAAAAATCCCCTGGTGTTCGGGTCCATGTTTGTACTTATGAATAAAGACAAATGGAACAGTTTGCCGCCCGATCTCCAGGCTCAGGTAGATGAGGGCATTCAAGCCTACAGGCCGGCGCTTATTGCGATGACCGAGGAGCCGGACCGGAACTGGCCGGACCTGCTGAGAAAAGAGGGAATGGATGTCTACAGCTTCAGTCCTGAAGAAGACGCCAAATTCAGAGAAGCGGCGGCGCCTATTAAGGAGGCCTGGATAGCCGAGAGAGAAGCCAGGGGTTTGCCTGCCAGAGCCATGATGGAACATATCGAAAAATTCGTGGCTGAATACAGGTAACAGTGCCATGCACTGGCAGGTATTTAACCAGGACTTTCGCGTTTGAAACAAAAGAAGACCATTGCGGACTGGGTCCGGAATCCAGACGGTCAGTCCTTCTTGGGATCAAACAAGGCGTAGGCGCGTTTTTTGATCTCAGCGCAAACAAAGGTTTCAATATTGGTGATGCCGTCTATTCGGGCTGCCTTATCCACCAGGAATTTATACAGTTCTTCAGGGTTGGGTGAGTGGATGCCGGCCAGGATTTCGAAGCCGCTCATTACGGTCATTACCAGATGGGCCTCCGGGTAAGCCGACAGCCGGGCACAGATGGCATCGACTTTATTTGAATCGGCATGGATAGCGATATAAGCATTGGCAAAGTAGCCCCATTTGAAGGGATTGCGTACGGCTGACAATCTCATGACCCCTTCTTTTTGTAAACGGGTGACCCTTCTGGAGACGGTTGTCAGGCTGATATTCAATTTAGCGCCTATATCGGCATAGCTCAAGCGCCCGTTTTTGCCAAGCTCATCTATGATGGAGTAATCGATCTTATCCATAGAGACAGGAGATTTTATACATGAATCATATTCGAACAGACCGTTATAGGTCTTTTTTATGGAGACGATAGGAAAGGTGTCTATCTGGGTGACGCCTTCAAACGCAGGGAGTGATTTGGCAACAAAATCCTGCAAAATCTCCCATGTGGGAAAGTCTGCTATAAGGAGCATATCGAACCTGCCGAATGAGTTAGCTACCAGGCTGAAATTGGGACTATTAACGAGTTCGGTGCAGACCTGCTCAACTTTCGGAAGATCGATATCCAGTGCAATGAATGCGTGGGCGTTAAATCCCAGCCTGAATGGATTAAGTACCGGTTTGATAGTGATGATGTCTTCATTCAGCATCTTATCGATGCGTTTGGTTGCCGTGGCTACATTTACTCCCAGTTCTTTGGCTAATCTGGCGCAACTATAGCGTCCATCGTGTTTCAGGGAATTGATTATTTTTTGATCCAGGTTATCTATCATTTGATTATAATTGTATAGTCGAATGCAATTTACTGTCAAATATTATTACAGAGGATGTATTGATATGCGGAATATCTATCACACAATGTAATTATATGCTACGGAAAATGCCTGATGGTAAATAACTCCTGCAAGGCTGGTTCTCTATCAGGGCCTCGACGGAACGAAGCTCCGAAGGTTAGCAAGGCCACTTGACGGTACTGTAATTTATGTTATACTGCTAGTATATCTGTGATACAATATATTATTAATAGCTGCCAGCTTGTATATAATAATTGCACATATTGTAATATATTGCACTTATGGCTGTAATTATTCAGCAGTATTAGAAATAAATTGACAACCTGTCATACTTCCGTAATATAGACCTGTAAGATCTGAGACCAAAGCCATAATCAGGTAATTTGATGCCATCAAATGAACATATGCGTATAACCAACTGGTGCGGCTGACCGGGATGACGGAAATCTTGACAGGGTTGCCGTATCCGGATCTACCGAATTCATTGGTGTATGAATTCCAAATTTAAGGGCCCAATACCAGCCAGCAGAATAGTGGTAAAATGGACGCAGCACAGGCTGAAACAAGATATGAAAAATGCACCAGGAGGCTGTGCTGATATTCCTATTATGCGAGCACAATAAAGAAATCAGGGAGGAAGATTAATGATTGAGCAATTTAAGGATGGGGTAGAAGAGATCAAAAAAGTGACCTGTTGGGCTTCGCCGGGTTGCGCTGCTAACTGTAGAATGCTGGCCAGTATTAAAGGCGGTAATATTGTAAATCTGCGCGGAGATCCCGAATCTCCCTCTAAAGGGGCTGTTTGTGCTGAAAGAGTTCCTCATTTATTAAAATGGTTGAATCATCCCGACCAGCTCATGTACCCGTTAAAAAGGAAAGGAGAAAGGGGTGAAAATGTCTGGGAAAGAATCAGCTGGGACCAGGCTCTGGACGAGATAGCTGACAAGCTGAAGGTTTTGAAGGCTAAATATGGCGCGGAAACCCTGTCGGTTGTGGAAGGCACCTATAGGACTGATCTCTATGGCATACGCAACCGTTTTCTTAATCTGTTTGGGAACCCGGTTAACATAGGCTCTTCCGGCGTTACCTGTGGTACCAACAAAGCGCAATTAAGCTTCGCTCTGGCAGGTACCAGTCAGGTCCCTCCCGTGATATCGAGGGCCGGAATGGACCAGCAAGGCTGTTTTGTTTTTTGCGGTACTAATCCTCCCGGTTCCCGTCAAATGTTTTGGCGACAATTAAAGAAGCAGTTGCGGGAAACTCCCAAGCCCAAGATCATTCTCATCGATCCTCGGAGGATTGAGGTGGCGGACTATGCCGATATGTGGCTGCAAATCAGGCCCGGTACCGATACAGCGCTTTTCCTGGCCTGGCTGAATGTCATTATCAATGAAGGTCTTTATGATAAAGAGTTTGTGGACCAGTGGACCTATGGTTTTGAGGAATTGAAGAAGAGAGCTGAAGAATACACGCCGGAGAAAGCGGCGGATATTACCTGGATACCCGCTGATAAGATCCGCGAGTCTGCCCGGTTGTATGCTGCCAACAAACCGGCTTTTATCGTACTGGGTCTGGCCAGTGACGAATTCGGCCTTAACGGTATACGAGTAGAACAGGCCAGGAATTGCCTCCATGCTATAACCGGTAATATGCGGGCAGAGTATGGTACTGCACCTACCGGACCCGGTCCTATTATAAACGGAAAAAGGGTCATCCGCTACTCTTTGC
>JAQULX010000456.1 GCA_028718465.1 Dehalococcoidales bacterium
AACCCCCAGGGCTACGCCCAGTTCCACCAACAGAATCCCGTAGTATCGTCTATCAGGGATATCCATTCCCTGGATCGGTAAAGCGGCATAGTCCAGATAGTTTCCTCCCGCCAGCAATGCTACCAGCCCGGTCCCGCTGTAGATCAGGATGCCGATGCCGCCCAGGATCAGGCCTAACCGGGGCGGGAATTTCCTGTAACTCTCTTCTTTACCCAGGCACAGGCGCATCAGTATCACGCCGGCGGCCAGGATCGTCCCACCCTGGAATCCGCCTCCCGGGCTGTAATGGCCGAACATTATCACGCAAAGGGCATACAGGAATATAAAGGGAACTATTACGCGGCAGGCGATATTGACAATCAGGCTGTTATGTCTAGCTATCATTTCGCTTCCATCCTCCCAGCAATAAATAGCAGATCAGCCCCGCCGTAAATATTACGGTGGTCTCACCCAGGGTATCATAACTTCTATAGTCAGCCAGCACGGATGTGACAATGTTAGGGGTATGGGTATCTTCATAGGTACGCTCGATATATTCAGGCGTAACATGTGCGCTTCCCGGCGCTCCCGGATCGCCGTAAGCCGGCATATCAGCTTCAGCATAAAACAGGAAAGCTGCAAATAAGACAATCAGGATGATGCCAAGCCACTTCAATCTCTTGACCTCCTGTTCATCAAAAATAAGGCGCAAATCAAAAATACCCCGCTCACGCCGGCGCCAACTACGGCCTCGGTAAAAGCCACATCCGGAGCACCCATCAGGGCGTAAACCAGGGCTGCTGCGAAACTGAATGCGGTCAGTATGAATACCGCTGCTACCAGGTCGCGGACTCTTAGCGCCGCAATAGCCGCTATTATCAGAATGATGAAGAGTATAAAAGTCAGAATACCGGCCGTCATATTTGTTTATCCTGAGTTATAATAGCGTTAACAGCTTCTTTTTTAGCAATAAAAGCGCTTAGCCTGACATCCCGCATTTTTTTTAGCGGCTTTCTCAAAGACCACGGCCGCAGCCCTGCGCGGTGGGCTGCCCGGGCTATGATGTGAGTGGCTGTCGGGTTGGCCAGTGCGATAAACACCAGGATTGACAGCAGCTTCAAACTGCTGGTGTCAATCCCATTGAAAACGGCCAGTCCAAACAGCAGCAGCATAGAACCGAGAGTCTCAGACTTGCTTATCGCATGGCACCTTGTATAGAAATCCGGCATGCGGATTATGCCCAGGCTGCTCACAAACAGAAAGAACAACCCGCCCACTATGAATATCGCGGCTATGATTATTTGTACCGTCATTTAACCTCTCCACGATGTTTTTCGAGGTATTTTCCAATAGCCACAGTACCGATGAAGTTTAACAGCGCATAAGCGATGGCCAGGTCCAGAATCATATCGATGCGCTCATAATAAAAACCCAGCACCACCATTACCAGTACGCCGTTAGTCCCCATCATTCCGGCAGCGATTATGCGATCAAACAGGGTAGGGCCTTTCACTACACGGTATAAAGCCGGCAGCATCAGTACTGCTAAAATCACGGCCACAACCGGAAAAAGACCGTTCATAGCTCGACCTCCCCAGAACGATCCTCGAACTCCCTGGCGCAGTATGTCCACTTGCAGGTCGGGGCCGGATCATGATTATCGGCAAAGACCGATCCCACCTTGTTCTGCATCGCGCCTGACTCCAGGCCTTCCGCAGATGAAGGTACCAGGGAATGGATCATATACATATCGTTACCCATATCAACCGTAACCGTTCCCGGTGTCAGGGTAATCGAGTTGGCCAGGGTCACCAGAGAGACTTTTTTGCGCAGCCGGGTTGAAAAAACCAGCATGCCCGGATCGATATCCAGTTTCGGTTTCAAGATTATAGCTGCCACCTGGATATTGGCTTTAATTATCGCCCCGATAAGCCAGATCGTATAACCGGCCAGACGCAAGGCACAGGATAATATGTACCCGGCTGATGCCACAGGCGCTTTTACAGCCCTGGAGTTATATAAAAGATCGTGGGTAAACCAGGTGCTGATAGCGGCCGCGAAGAGCCCAATAACCAGGTACTTGAGCTCAAAACGCCCGGAGAGCAGAATCCAGAAAATATACAGGACTACAAATTCGAGCCCTATTATCATCCATTTTGTCCGCCGGATGGCTCTGGCTTTGTTATTGTCCATATATTTCCGCCTTCTCTTCAGCTTCTAACAGACTGACCGCCAGAACCGGAATTTCAGTCCGCTCCAGTACCTTATTAGTGATGCTGCCGTACAGCCAGCCTTCGATGCCGCCGGTAGCCCGTGTGCCCATAACAATCAGGTTCACCCGGTGAGTGTTCGCGTACTTGACTATAGTCTTGACGGCAGGTCCGTCGATGACCTCGCAATCAGCTTCAATACCCTGAGCCTGGATATACCCGCATTTATTCCGGATATAATTATCCCCCACGGCTCTGGAGATACTAACCACTTCGCTGTTCAATACCGGGACCGGCCTGGCGGGCGGCGTATTGACATGCAGCAGGGTTACCGAGCTGTGGGTTTTTTTAGCTATCGCTTCCACATACGGAAGAACGGCCTCACTGACCTCCGAACAGTCCAGAGGAACCAGCATTCTGAGCAGGTCTATTTTTTCGGCGGCATCGGCTTCCCTGGAAGACTTACCTGGGACCATCAGTACCGGCGCTATCACATCCAGGCCCATTTTTCTGGCAATACTGTTCAATATGGAGCAGTTAATATCGCCGCTAATCCCGCTGGTGGCAGCAATCAGATCGATCTGGTTCTTCCCGCAGTATTTCACAATTTCTACTGCCGGATTGCCGTGAATAAACCCGGTCTTGACCCTGATATTTTCTTCATGCAAACATACAGCCAGGCTCTCCACATAGTCCATTAATGAACGGTCCCATACCGGCTGGTGCTCTGCGGACAGCCCCAGTAAATGCAGTTCGGAGCCGAAATTAGCAGCCAAATGGCGCACGTAGGGTATCGCTGCCCAGGTTGAGGACGACAGCCTTATTGCAACTAAAATTCTGCCGAACATCTTACACCATCCCCTTTAATCCTGCCGGAAACAGGTTTCCATGCCCTGTTTTCTTCTCCCTGTGTTTCCAACATTTATTTGATTAGTTTACGTTTACTTATTTTCTGTTTTATGGTTGAATAATAGCAGAGGACGGTTAAAACCAGGATCAATATCAGTTTATTTACAGTTAAATATTGGTTTAATTTTAGTTAAACGCATAAGATGCGCTATTATGTTTCATGTGGGTTAATAATAATGGTTAGAATAAATGGAACAGGTCCTGAAAGGCGGTCGTTATGGAAAGCCTGACCAGTATCCTTATTATCGAGGATGATATCGATATTGCCGATTTCATAAAGCGCGGCCTGGCCCAGAAGGGCTTCAATGTCAAAGTCTCTTTAACCGG
>JAQULX010000457.1 GCA_028718465.1 Dehalococcoidales bacterium
CATAAAGCCCCTTAATCGGGCTGACCTGCTTGTTGAGGACCTCCATAAGGTGATTAATCCTGATTCCATTTATGGTTGTATCATAACCCTGTATACCTATAACAGCATAATATGGAGGCTGGCGTAAGGGCAGGAGAAACTCTTTGTTTTTGATAAAATCATCATCGTCACCCTTCAGGAGGTATAATTAAGACAATAATCTTGTGAAGGGGCCTTTGTTGTGCCTGAAATTGACTTACTTGGTGCGATAAACCTCTCGGCGGTGCCCTACTTTAAAAAACATGGCAATTTTTCAGCAGCTTCTCTTTAACAACGCTTAATGGCTCAGATGGTTCATCTTTCCGCTCAGCAATAATAGCAAGGTCATGCAAATCTTCGATTAAAGATTCATATTCCTTCAGGGATAAAAGAATACCGGTCTTTTGCCCTTTTTCTGTTACCACAAAATGTTTAGTTTTTCTTTCCATTTGACAATCCTGAAAATCAGGAAGACAGGGTTTATTTCGTATATATCATTTTGGGATTAGGTGTTTATACCTTGCTTTTCTTCATCCCCGGTAGACATTGGTATTGTGCCACTCTAAATATTCTCGTGAAGGTCGGCTCGCAAGATAACTGGAACACGAACGGCTCCACCATGCAGACGGTAATAGTCTCTTCCATTTTCAAATTCTTCTTTTATTTTGTGGCTGACTTCAAATCTCATAGAAGTATCAATGGTCACATAACCCTGGTCGAAAAGCGCGTGCAAATCACGTCTCAGAAGAATTCCATTGATGATAGTATGTTCTCCAGACTCGGAGTATGGTTTGATATGTGCAGCATCTCTGCTTCTCTCAGCTTGTTGATAATCTGTTCAGGTGTATACCCTTTCTTTGGCATTTCTTTCCCCCTTTATCGATATTATACCTGGTACCGTTTTAGGGGGTCAGGTCATCTATGAAAATCCAGGTTTTTCAGTCCAACCCGGACGATAAGTGTGTCCGGTCCGGTTATATTCCGGACATAAAGACCGGTATGGCAAGAAAATAGATCAACAGTGAACCGATTAAGATTGACACTATCTTAATCCAAAAACCGCTTTTTATCATATAGGCTATACGAAGATAGCCGGAGCCGTAAATAACAGCGTTGGGAGGAGTGCCGACCGGGAGCATGAATACAAACGAAGCTGATAGTGCAGAAGCCAGCATCAGAGCAATCGGACTATGGTTCATAGCCAGTGCCATTGCTGCCATAACAGGCATCATCATCGCCGTAGTCGCAGTATTGGAGGTTATTTCCGACAGGAATGCGGTGAAAAGAGCAATAATGAAAACCAGCAATAAACGGGCAAACCACTTAATACTGTCAGACTGCTGCCAATCCATTCAGCCGAAGCTATCGATCGCTCAGCGAAATTGAGATAGAGCTGGCCCGTGTTAAGAAAGAAAATGCCACTCTCAAGATGGAGTGTGAAAAAGCAACATCAGTTTTAATACAAAATGGAGTTTTATCTACTCAGGTTTAAGGACGGCCATACCCGATGATAAACCGGGGATGCTTGCTGTAAGCTTTATAAATGGGTGTATCCCATGTCAATTCTTCCTCAGGAATCAACCTGCGAAAACGTCCCTGGGCTTCAGCTTCGTCTAAACATTTCAGGCAGACAGTTCTTATGGCATTTGTGTGAAATTTGAAGAGAATTTCCTGGTTCGCTTCATCTACATAGATAGCTCCGGTAGGACAGAGTTGTTCGCAGAACGTACAACCAAGACATGGATCTGCCAAAACAGGAGGATCTACGGAAAGATCAATCCCGTCCATCGGACAATTATCCATGCACAGCCGGCATTGGGGGTAGAGACACCTATCTCTGGCAAATTTTCGCTCATATCTAAACTGGAGATGGCGAATGGGGCTTTTATCGCCTGTATTTATGGGCTGCAAAGGCTCTGGTCCTTCAGGGATCAAATTAATCTCACCACCATAAATCTTCTGGCTACGCCACACCATTTCTCGGCCCCATTCCTCAGCTTCCTTCAAGTCAATGGCATCAGGATGGCCATCGGTCGGGTAAGGCGTCGCTTGATTAATTGGCCCCCAGCTACTTCCATACCAATCGTTCCACCCTATAACAATTAAACCCTTCTTTCTCAGTTGAGGGACCACGCTAGGATTGTAACTATATCCCACCGTATTGTGGGTGCAAAAGGAGAATATATGTTTGCCACCCACAAAGCGCAAGTCATTAATAAAAGCAGTGATATTGGCTGGTTCTTTCTGGGCAAAAACAGGCGAACCAAGGCCGATTAAATCATATTCAAACAAGCGTTTTGGATTAGCATCTTTGATGGTGAATAAATCACAATTTACGCTAATTTGTTTGACCCCCGCTTGGACTGCCCGAGCAATTTTCTCGGTATTCCCGGTTTGTGAGAAATAAATCACCACGCATTTCATACCACACCTGCTCCCAATCTAATTCCGAACCGATCTAAAGCCATATTTTCAACCTGCCTTAATATTGAATTTTATAAATAGACAGTTAATTTAAGACCGTATGAATGACTTCGGCTAACTCGCAATTTATAAGTTATTATATGGAGACCGCAACGAAATGTAAATAGTAAGATTACTATGCGTATTTGCCCTTAAAAAGCTTGAGAAGCATAATCAATCGTTTTTATAGTTCTTCTCAGGATTCACCGTTGGCCTCACCATAGACCAGCCTCAACGGCTGAAGAATCTGGAGCAGGTGGGACAGTTGGTGGAAGCCAAGTCCTCAAACAAGGAGCCTAAGAACTCGTCCGTGTTCATGGTGGAGACGGGGGAGGCTTCATATACAGGAGAAACAATACTCTGTTTTGTATAATAAGATATCACCAAACATCATTTAAATCATTTTTTGTTGTGAATTATCCTGGATAGCGATATCATCGATGTTACCGTCACTCTTGAAGATGAACTCAAGGAAAAGCTCAGGCTGTTCTTTGAACTCCTGGAAGACCGGTGACCTTAATCTAACACAGAAGGCCAAAACAAAATTACTTTGACCTATCCTGATTGCGTAATAGCGGTCTTGGAAACCATGCCTTCAGAGAGAGGCTGAGTTTAATGCCTAGAACAGGCTGCCCGCTCCCAGGAATAATAGTTGGCCTACAAAGTAGATTACAGCATAGATAATCCAGCCCAGAATACTGGTAATAACGGCCCGCCTGGTCGAAAAGTCCATGGCCTGCCTTATGGCAATTATGCTGGCTATCAGGATCCAGATAAAATCGGCAAGAGATAAGCTTGTCCAAAATCCACCATCAAATTTGGTAGACCTTTAATTTTTATGGTTAGATCCCCTTCCAGGCAAGAAAAAACGGCTTGATAATATTTTTCAGACCCAAATTTCCTCGTTATAACCCCATTAAAGCCCC
>JAQULX010000458.1 GCA_028718465.1 Dehalococcoidales bacterium
AATTCTTGCATTCCGTTTTAGTGCATCTTTTAGAGCGTAAAGCATTTATTTTTCCAGTTTCTCTCTGAACAATTTTTATGTCTGCGTTACTCTTTTCTCTTGCACGCCTTTCCCTCTGAGCAGAGACTTTATTGATCGAGCAGTAACCATCCAATTCTATCTCTCCAGCACTTTGACAATCTCTTCCCAATTCGATGGGCGCCACACAAACACCTCATTACTGGGCACTTCCTGTAATGCTTTCAGCCATTCCAATTGATATTCAGTAAGTTTCCCTTTTTCAGATTTAAGCTCGGCAAATATCTGTCTTTTATCCCTGACCATAACCAGATCGGGAAAGCCGGACGGACTGTGAAGCGAGTTCCACGTGTGATAATATTTCCAGCCGTTAAGCCTGGCTAATTCCTCTATATGTGATTGAAATTCTTTCTCAGATAGATTAAATTTTATTTGTTTCATACTATTCACTCACAGTTCCCGAATTCCTTAAATCCCTTCCTGACTATCGATAGATCAATATTCCTATCATTTGCCAGCTCTATGGCGTCATCAAGGCTTAATCCGTTTTTTGCTGCTTCGTACCAGTTCCATGAATTGAGTGGCTCCATTAATAATCTTTGTGCCCAACGTTCTTTTATCATAATCATCCTATGTACCTCTCATTGTAAGCGTTCCAGTCCAGGCAAATTGTCCCAAGATTCCCTCTTAACCTGTTTTTCCTTACGATCAATTCTGTGGTTGAATCTTTTGATTTTTCCCCTGTTTGAGCGGATATATACGATTCCCTGTACAACATCAAAATCGTGTCCGCATCCTGCTCGAGTGATCCCGAATCCCTTAAATCCGACATCATCGGCCGTTTATCCTGCCTGCCCCAGTTCAGCCTGTTTAACTGAGACAGCGCCATAATCGCCACGTTGTAATCTTTTGCCATGTTCGCCAGCTCCGAAGAGATGAAACTTATACGGTCGTTCTCTGATTTCCCGTATCTATCCCTGATCTTCTGAATATAATCAATCACTACAAAATCGACACCTTTCCCCAATTTCATCCGCTCAATCGTATTCCGGATTTTCATCGTAGTATTGGCTGTGGTGGTAACAGTCCCGTTTAACGTTGATAATTGAGCGGTTGCGTTTAATATTCTCTCCTCACGGTCCGGAGGATAGTTACCCAAGTTAATCAGCTTTGATGGCACACCGGATAAGGCTGCCACGTTTTTATCGATAATTGCTTGCCTGGTCATTTCAAGTGATACGATCAAGACCTGTTTGGTTTGCGCTATGTATCTTGATATTTGAGTAGCTAATGATGTTTTGCCCACTGAGGTATTGGCCGCTAAGATCAGATATTCCCCTGGTAAAACTCCACCAAGAAGTTCATCGTATTTAACCAGTCCGGTTAAAATACCAGGATAGTTGTGCCTCAGTCTCCCATAGTGGCCGACTGCCTCTCGTGCCAGTTCATCAAAGGTAAACAATTCATCCTTTACGGTGCCGGCTTTGAGTAAGATTGATTGAGCATCCATTAGCCCACTTTGAGAATCATCGTTTTTATATCCGATGGCTGCTATTTTGTGAGCTGCGGAAATCAATCTCCGGTTATCGGCGCATTTTTTAACGATCTTGGAGTAATATTCGGCGTGTAATGATGTCGGAGTGTTGTAGATCAGGTTTGAAAGATAAGCCGATCCACCGCTATCATCGAGTTTTTGTACCCTTGAAAGCTCATGTGCCACCGTGATTTGATTAATCCCCGATCCGCCATTGTAGAGATTCAGAATAGCCTGGAATATCCATTTATTCTGTTCCGCGTAGAAATCATCCGGCATTAAATCACAATTTAGAAAAGCGTCTGAATCTATCAGAATAGAGCCGAGGACGGCTTTTTCAGCTTCGAGGTCATGAGGGGGAAGTTTGTTTTCAAACATCATAGCTCTAATGGTTCGCCTTTAGGCTTATTTTCAGGATGATATTTAATGTCGTTTTCCATCCAGTTTCTAATACGGGTTTTCCAGAATGCCTTGGAGTTTGAGGTTTTCTTTGAATGGTAATCACGACATGCCCGAATATGGGGGATAGATAATTTAGGAAATTCAGTCAGGAACTCGCTTAACCAAACATCATCCTTGGCTAACTGACTGTCTCCCCATCCATTAAGTTTCAGGAACTCGCTCAGTAACTCCATGTTTACTGACTGAAACTTTTTTTCTTCTTTATTAATTTCTTCTTTATTTACTTTCCTTTCCTTTACTTTACTTTGTGTACTTTCTGGTATCAATAACTCGGTTTCTGTAACAGAAACAGGCTTTTCTGTGACGGTTATTGATGGTTTGATCGGAACAGGTAAACCACGTTTTTTATAAACCGGTGACAACCTTTCAACTAGGTTTTGACACCATATATATCCATCGTGAAATAATTCAAAATCAATAGCATTAAGGTCTGCCATTTTGTTTAATATTTCTGTTAGCCTTTCCGGCTTAAAACGCATTTTGGCAGCCAGAAACTCTACGTTATCGGGGTTTCTGGTATCAATAACGTGGTTTTCGCTACCAGTAATTAGCTCTAGCAATTGCCACCATGCCGAAATCCCGTCATGGCCGAAGTGATTAAATAAAATGGTCAATGTTCGGCTGCTACTTGCTCCAGCGTCGTGGCTAAAATAATCAGCGTTATTTTTTACTGGTCTTGACATATCATCTCAATATTTTTCGTCTATATAAATCCCTTATTTCTGGAAATTGCTTCTTAGCCCCGCAGAATTTGCAGGTGCCGTTATTTTCTTTGTCGATCAGCCAGTGATGAATACATTTATGTTTTGGTTTCATTTTCTACTCTATCTAATATTGTCCTGATTTTATCTTTTACACTCCATGCAAAATCATGACCAAATCTATTTATTAATGTTTGATAAAATAATGTTCTGGCAACATAATCATGTTCTGGATGGTTCTTATGCCACATTTCGCAGTGCATCTTAAATAGTTGTAAATCATTCATTTCGGAAATTCCTGTCTTAATTTAGTGAAAACATAATTCTCAGTTGGCCAGTAAACAAATGGGTGTTGAGTAGGTAATAATGTTTCCAAATTATCTTTCAGGAACACCGGTATTCCAGCCTCATCAGCAGCCTCTACAATATCCCTAATCCATTCTATTTTCGGCGTTGTTTTGGCTGATACGGGGGTTTGTTGGCCAATGATTAACCAGCCTACATGATTAATTAATCCTTCGTTTGGCATATGTTCTAACAGAGGTTCAAAGGAAACAAATTTAATTTTTGCTTTAATGGCTGGTAAATAATTGTTACATTCACGATATTGATTAGAGTTAGTTACACTCACCCCGACCTGGCAGTTATCAGGAAACGGTGACCATTTAATAAGGTTCTGGGGTTGCTTGGT
>JAQULX010000459.1 GCA_028718465.1 Dehalococcoidales bacterium
CCCGGGATAATAAACGCTCTATAGCAGCCGGGGTACGCAGAAGCCTGAATGCCGATATGATTGTCTCTACCGGCGGTGTTTCTGCCGGAGATCATGATCTGGTAAGAGATGTGCTTAATGAAATGGGGGAAATAGTTTTCTGGAAGGTCAATATGACACCCGGGAAATCTTGCGCTTTCGCCCTGGTACGCCGGTCTCTTCCCGGCGGCGGTATTGTACTGATACCCCATTTTGCCTTAAACGGCAATCCGCCTGCCAGCATGATCAGCTTCGAAGTTTTGGTCCGACCGGCGATTCTGAAGATGAAAGGTGTCTCTGACTTGATGCCTGCGACAGTGGAAGCAATCAGCGAGGACTATATTAATAATCCCGGCGGGTCCCGGCGGTTTGTCTGGGTATCGGTTGAAAAAAGGGAAGATACACTCTTAGCCAGACCTGCCTCTGCGCAGGTTAAGGAGATACTGGTTTCCATCAGCCGGGCCGACGGGCTGGCTGTGATTTCGGAGCAGACCGGAGAAGTAAAGCCGGGGGACAAGCTTGCAGTCCGGCTTCTGGATTGGCATTAGAAGCGCTGTAGTGTGACCACCCCACCCAAGATGCTCCGGCCTACCCACCGCAGGTCTCCAGCATGACAGATCGGAAATAATTTCCTGCGCTATATCTATAATGATATACCTGTTGGATTTATGTGCTTGTAAATAAAAATCGAAAAATGGTAAGCTTATGGTTAACAAAGCCAGATTCCCTGTGAAAGGAGGTCCTTGTGCAAGAAAGCTTTCAAGGTGACAGCAAGGCCAACCCCACCAAATATGGAAACCTCTTTTTCCACCATCCGGTACAGGAAGAGTTTTTCGGAAAATATGTCAGATTTGAAGGTGGCGACCAATTCAATACACCGATGTCAGCGCTCTATCTGATAATCCGCGATGACAAATCCAATAGTGATACCTCCCACACACATGATTTTGATGAATATCTGTCATTTGTGGGACTGGATCCGGATAACCCGGACTATCTGGGAGGAGAAATTGAGATTTGCCTGGGGGAGGAGCAGGAAAAGCATTATTTTAACAAGAGTACGTCTATCTATATACCAAAGGGATTCAAGCATTTACCGCTTACATTCAAGAAAATATATAAACCTTTTATGGTGGTACATCTCTTCCTGACGCCGCATTATACCAAAAATGAATAATATCCGGCTATCAGGATAACCTGACGTTATATAAGTTTCACGGCAACTCGTCACGAGATCATAATTTAACCTCCGGAACTGGTTGAACCCTGCATAAGTCGCGGGTTTTGCATGGTTATTATTAAAGCCCAAATGAACTTTAATATAATTAATAGAGGAGGATTAGAGACCATGTCGGAAACGAAATATGAAAAATTCATTATCACCGAGTTGAAACCAAAAGAAACAGCCCCATGGGACCCGAAGATCAGCCTGGATGAATTTATTCCCACATTATTTTTGGACGACAGTGTGGTAAAAGGCGCCTTCTATGTTGAATGCGGCTGGACGTTACCGCCTTTTGCCAGGGAAACCCGCGGAGAAACGCACACCCATGATTATGATGAAGTTATTGCTTTTTTCGGGAGTAATATTGAGGACCCTCATGACTTGTGCGCTGAAGCGGAAGTAAAGATTGGCGGCGAGATACATACAGTCAACAAGAGTTGTTTAATATTTGTCCCGAAAGGCACACCTCACGGCCCAATAGTTTTTAAAAGAATTGACAGGCCGATGTTCCATTTCACTTGCGGAATGAGCAAGAAATATTTTTAAAAATCATCATTTAAATAACCATTCCAGGGCGCTATACAAGGTTGTTTTAATGACCCTGCCGGAATATCAACTACAGGTAATGAATAGATAACTTGCGGGTACATTTTGCGGGTACATTTTATTGTAGGAGAGGGGTCGTCCCGGGTTTAGACCGGGGATAGACCCTTCTCTTTTCTGACCATGTTAATGGTTTCTCTGATTCCCTGCCGCATCGACCATTCAAGGTGAAAGCCAAGCTCTTCTTCAATGGGGGAAGTATCGTATTTACAGGTCATTATAAGATGGCTCATCGATTTTTCCAGAGGAAGAAGCGTTATATCCGCTCCCGGGACCAGCTCTTTCACATAGTCCGCAATCTCTTTAACGCTGTGAATGTTGCCTCTAACGGAAAAAGACCTGGTCTTTGTTTTTTCCGCCCGGCATGCCAGCACAATCGCTCTGGCAGCGTCATCTATGTAAGTCCACCCCAGAATATTGTCACCGGCAGCCGGAACTTTACCGGGTAATCCGATAGCAGGGTTGATCACCATCTGCTGAATAATCCGGGCGGTCCGTCCGTGTGACTGCCAGGCGCCGTAGACCAGGACTAATCGGATTGCCGTGATATCCAGGCCGTAGCGGTCGAAATAATAGGCAGCAAATCGTTCATCAATGGACTTGGTGGCCCCGTACAGGTTTTGTGGATAATGGGGGGCATCGTTGGGAATATACTCCTGTGAATAAGCTTCCGGTGGGCCGAAGACAGACCCGGAGCTTATCCAGACTACCTTTTTTAGACCGGCTAGACGAGCGGCTTCGAATGCAGCTACCGTCCCGTCGCAATTCACCTTTATCCCCAGCATAGGGTTGCTGTTGACTTCAGGCAATAAAAGGGCTGCCATGTGGACGATTTTATCAATATTGTATTGTTTGATTACATTCATGAGGTGCGCGAAATCGGTAACGTCTCCCTGGACGATTTTAACGTGTTCTTCGATTTCTTCCTGGCTGAGAAAGCGTTCCAGCATTATTCTTTGAGGATACCAATCATAAACGATAATCTGCTCGCCGTCGCGGACCAGGTTGCGCACTACCCGGGAACCGATAAATCCCGTGCCGCCGGTTATAAGGTATGTCATAATTGCCCTCCTGCATGAATTAGCTGTACTGCCGATTAAACTCTAGCACTTTTGTCGAATTGATGCATTCTCATATAAGAATAGTATACCGATTGCGTACAAATATAAACGCAAAAGGGCCAGTGGGCAGGCTCTCCCCCTCAAGCGAGAAGGACTGTTAAATACGAAATATCACAGGGTCGGGTGGTCCTGATAATAATAATTTCAAATTTGCTTCAAAGTTGCTATTTAAAATATAATATCAGGTCTTAAACCGCTGGAGTCTTTATTCCCGTGTCCGCCTTTTCCTTCGTCTGAGGCGCCTCCTCAGACACATCCCCTGGGATTGGATCGGTAAACACGTTTTCCAGTTCCGGTCCCTCCAGGGTTTCCACATCTATCAGCTTGTTCGCCAGGTAGACCAGCCGCGGTCTGTATTTTTCCAGAATACCTTTTGCCAGTTCATGGGCGTCGTCAATAAGCCTGTG
>JAQULX010000460.1 GCA_028718465.1 Dehalococcoidales bacterium
CATGTAACGTTTTGCTACCTGCGGCCAGGTCATCTCTCGCCCAAACATATAAGCCCGCTTGCGCATGGCGTGGCGTTCAGACTCATTGTCTAAGAGGCAAATCACCTGATCGGCCAGTGCGGCCGGATCCCGAAATGGCACTAGCGCCCCCCGGCCTTCAGCCAGCATCTCTTCCGCATACCAGTATGGTGTTGAAATCACTGCTTTACCCGCTCCCACGGTATAAGCGAGCGTGCCGGAAGTAATTTGGGCTTCATTGAGATAGGGCGTAATATAGATATCTGCCGCGCTGATGAATTCAACGAGCTTTTCCAAACTAACAAAGCTGTTGTAAAAGATCACCTGGCCTTCCACGCCTTTTTCTTGAGCTAGCCATTCCAGGGAAAGCCGGTATGTTTCCCCTTCATTCTGCAGAACCTGAGGGTGAGTTACTCCAACTACGATGTATACCACGTTCGGGTGCCGGGCCAAAATAGCGGGCATGGCGGCGATGACATTTTCGATACCCTTACTCGCCGAGAGCAGGCCAAAACTGAGCAAGACGGTTTTTCCCTCCACTCCAAACAGGTCTTTATAAAAACTCGGGTCCACAAAAGGAACATCGGGGATACCGTGGGGGATCATGTCAATCTTCTCCGGCGGCACGCCATAGACTTTATCCAGGAATTCCACTCCGCGCTTGCTCATAACAACCAGTCGATCGGACAAGGCCGCGATTTCTTTCAACACCCGTTTCTGATCAGGATTGGGGTCACGAAGAACAGTGTGTAGTGTCGTGACAATGGGCATCCTCAATTCCTTCAAGAGGGCCAGGATGTGGGACCCTGCGGTTCCGCCGAATATCCCATATTCATGCTGCAGCGAAACGAGGTCTACACTATTGATATTCAGGAAGTCCGCCGCGCGCCGATAGGAATCAATTTCCTTCTCCGTTATTTCAAATCGGACCCGGGCTGGATAGTCATAACCCGCATTGGTATCGTTGACCGGTAAGGCTATACAAGTGGCTTGCGGATACTGGGTGGCGATGGCCTCACATAAATCGGTGGTAAATGTAGCGATGCCGCACTGGCGCGGCATATAATTGCCAACAAATGCAATCCGTTTGATTTTCGAATCGGTTATACCCTGCCTCATATCGAATAGCTCCTTCCGGAAACCCGCTTCCGTTTTTGTTGCTTTTGGGGGACTTTGATTGCAAAGAGACGGTAGGCTATTGATTTATACTCTCTTATTGTACTCCCATTGTTAAATCAACACCATTGTTGTCCAAAATAAACAAAAAAAGCATTTTGGATGGGTTAGCCAGATATGAATTTGAGTCTTTAATGCAGTGCTGGTAGCGGGCGGCCTGCTTTTGATCCTTACAGTAGCATTGGACCTGAGATCTGCCCTGGAAGCCAGTAGCCTGGCATTGCTCATTTATTACGGGATAATGTGTTTATCTGCCTTAAAGTTGCCGGGGGAACGCAGACTTTATCCATCCATAATACCCGCTGCAGGACTGACTGCAAGCGCATTGGTAGCCTTTTCGCTCCCCTGGCAGACACTGGTTATCGTTGCAGGCGCAATCATAGCTGGACTGGTGTTTTATTCGATGTTTCATGGGTCAACAAAACCGTTAAAATAGAACTTATATAAAGTGCATGAAGGTTATTATCTGTCATGCTGGAAGCCCTGTCATGTCATTCCGGTGGGGCTGAACCCAGGGTATGTTTATTGCGTTGCAAACATAAAAAGGGTATGCTGCGAATAACTGAAGATTGGAGGCGCTTTTATGATCGAATTACCGGAGGCTGTTAATCTCGCAAATCAGCTTAATGATACCGTTCCCGGAAAGCGTATCTCTGCTGTTACGGCGGTGCATACCCCGCATAAACTGGCATGGTATTACGGAGAGCCATCAACTTATTCTGACCTGCTTACTCGCAAGACTATTGAGAAGGCCAGTCCGTTTGGCAATATGGTGGAAATACAGATTGAAGACGTCAATATCCTGTTCGGAGAAGGTGTAAACATAAGATTTCATGATCAAGGCGACCCGCGTCCAGCCAGGCACCAGCTTCTGGTTGAGTTTGATGACCATTCGGCTCTAAGCTTTTCAGTTCAAATGTATGGCGGAGTAGGAGCGTTCGCTGAAGGTGGGCTGGACAATATCTATTACAGAGTCGCTAAAGAAAAGCCGTCTCCGCTTGCCCAAGCATTCGACAAAACCTATTTCTACGGAATATTGTCTGCGCCAGACATTCAGAAGCTAAGCCTGAAAGCCCTGCTAGCCACCGAGCAGAGAATTCCCGGACTCGGCAATGGTATTTTACAGGACATATTGTTTAATGCGAAAATGCACCCGAAGAAAAAGGCTGGTTCGCTTTCTGACAGAGATAAAGAAGCATTGTATGATTCGGTTAAGTCAATTATTTCTGCCATGGCATCCGGAGGGGGAAGGGATACTGAGATGGATTTATTCGGTAATCATGGGGCTTATAAGACTATATTATGCAAGAACACCGGAAATAAGCCCTGCCCCGTTTGCGGAACATTAATCAAGAAAGAAGCCTATATGGGTGGCAGCATATACTATTGTGAGAAATGTCAGGAGTTGTGAATACCTCCGCCAGGAAGAGTGTTGGCAAAGTCTTCAAAACCTGGCCGGGGACAGGCTCTCTACCAGCCAGAGATGTGATAATACCGGTCTTTATGATGCACTCCGGGGTCTGGGTGAGTTCGCGGGTCGTGTGATAACAAAGCATATTGTTCTGCGGTCCACATCTTTCCCCTCCGCCGTATTTCATAATGAGGAGTAGATCAGACGGACCGTAATTCTTTAACTCTACATAAGTCTACGAATATGCCGAGCACAAAAAAGGGGCTAACCAGCCCCTTTTTTGACCCTCGTTTAGATCGGAGGATTTCATTTATCTCCACCGGGTATTATTTACCGGACTGGCGAAAATCAGCCTCTTTCCCTCGATCTGGTCGGAAAATCAGAGCAAAAGGACATTATGCCCTGAATTCCTGATGTTAATCACTCTGGGGCAAAGCAGTATACCTTCCCGCTTTGATAAGGCTGTATCTCATTATCAGGTTGCCCGCCAAAAACAGCACCGCAGATATTATCAATAAAACTGTAGAACCCGGGCCTGCTATGAAATCAATCGCCAGCGGGACCACAATACCGATAACGACAATTAACGTCCAGAATAGTACAGCCATATCTCCCGTGAGCAGCAGTAAGGCTGAATTCCTGGCCGTCTGGCCGTTATATGTGGAAACCCACAGGTAAATGAACAGGACAACGGCATAGAATATCAGAGAAGCGAGTGCAACGGTCAGGACCAGGGCGAAGTCGGCCGCAGAGGTAAAAGAATCGATAGCCAGGATAATAGCGGCTCCT
>JAQULX010000461.1 GCA_028718465.1 Dehalococcoidales bacterium
CTTTGGCTTTGAAGTCCGGGCGGTACTTTTTGCGTGTGGTTTTCATTTCTTTGCTCCTTTTCTTTTCTTATTTTAGGAGCAGTTCACCACCTTAACAACTTGTCCAGTTTTTGGGGTCCACCATACTAATTAAAATAAAGTATTCCTGATTTTGGCCCAGCTCAGGTTTTTCCCAATCAGCAACTCACTCATATTGGCATGGTGGGTATTTTTCATAGCGATCTCAACCACTTTAAGTCCGTGCCGTTCTGCCATTGTACGGACGCCGATGGAATCATCGTAAGTCATCAAGAAATCACCTTTGACCTTCTCTGCCAGGGAAAAAAGTTCTTCATGATCGAGTCCATTATGGGTATAAAGGCGGGTACCGGCCTTTTTCCCGGCTGCTGTATAAGGTGGATCAATGAAGAAAACCACCTCTGGTCGGTCCAAGTACTCACGGATAATTGCCAGCCCGTCTCCTTGAATAAAGTCTATCCTGTCGCTGATTCTCCCAATATTGCGTATCCGCTGGGCGAGCGTTTGGGGATACCAGCGAGAATTAATGCCCTTTCCTTGCTCTCCATATTTGATCAGACCGGCTCCTGGGGCCATAATCCCGCCGTGACTGGTACGGTTGCGTAATATAGTATTAAACGCAGTTTGTTTTAAAGAATCATCTTTCTTGCTTAGTTCCTCGGCTAAAGACTCCTGGTTCATTTTAAAATTAAGAATCCGGTCTGCTAACCAATCAGCATCACCACCAAGCAGTGCTTTCCAAACACTGGCAACGAACTCATCTAGTTCAACCATTAATACTCGATCCGCTAGTTTTTCGAAAGCCACTGTCAAACCGACAATGCCTCCTCCCGCAAATGGTTCCACTAGCAGACTGGGTCTTTGGGGTTGGCTATTGAGCCACGATCTGATTTGTGGAACTAACCACGTTTTACCACCTGGATAACGAAACGGACTTCGTTGCGGTACCGAGGCAACGTTCACAACCTTACTCAGATTGGTTATTTCACTTACCAATGTCTCTAAGCCTCTCTACATCTATTGTACTTGTTTCCGGTGGGATGCTCTCCATCTTTTCATCCAGCTTCTCCTGCAACTTTCCAATGAAGACATCAGGAGAACCGACTTCAGGCCTGGCAATCTGATTCAGAGATTCATTGAAAAGGGTGTAGACCGTTTTCACCCTCTCTAATGAATATATATTCTTCTCTTCATTATGAGTCAGCTTGTAGACTAACCAGACAATATCGGCTTGCTTTGGATCTGTCTCTTTCAATTCGGGAAGCGTGGCAAAAAAGCCTTCATCCAATGCCACGGCTATTTTCTTTTTCCAGGCGTTTAAAATACCACCCTTATATAATAATTGTGGTACTAACCGCTTTCGACTCGAAGAAAGATAGTCAGGACGCGGGAAATTAGTTTCTTTTCGCCAATCCATGTTCGAGCGCTCAGCGGGGTTCTGCATATAATGTTCAAAAGGTCTGCGAACATTTCCCGAGATATAGACAGCCTGAATCTCCAGTGCCCCAAAATCGGTTATTTTTCCATTTGAATCATAGGAAACCAACACGACATCAATATTTCCCGCCGTCTCCCCATTCTTGTCGCTCAGCCGCACTTCGGTTAATGAAGTCCATGAGGTCCCTTCCGGAAAGAAAAAGGTTGCGGCGTCTTCGGCGATCAACCAATCCTGGCGAAAACGTGCGGGACAGGTAATCGCAATACTTTTTCCGTGAATAACACTACAAACTCCAAGAGGATTATCTGCCTTATCCTTGGTACAATTTGGAACCTTATTCTGAAACGGACAAAGCTTCAACTTGCGATATCTCACTGCATCGCCGGTAAGATTGCTGCAAGGAAATCCAAAAACCTCAGCTAAGGGATGATTAGGCATTGATTGTTTCCTGTTTTGATTATTATTCAGGTGTACCTGAATAACCCGGCATATATGAGTTCGCTCCTGTTAAGGGTTACTCATTATGCTCCATTCTACAATGCCTATGGCTTGATGGCAAGGTTTTGTATAGCCTTACAGACAGCATTGTCCTTTTCAAACTAGCTCAGAATCTAGAATAGATTTGTTAAACTCACAAATATATTATTTCATACTTTCCTTTTCTTTATAGATGAATGCCTTTACCGTATCTTGCGTCCCTGTTTTTCTAACAGCTTTCTCCGGGCTTGGGCTACCGAAAGATAGCTTGAGCATTTGGAAGAACAGGGTGCTAAACCTTTAACACAGTCCGGACACAGCCAATAACATTTGCGTCTGTTTGAGGGTGGATAATACATCTTTTCGCCTCCTAATAAATTGAGGGAGCTGAATTCAATCAGCTCCCTCCGGTTTTACCAGTTACAAGGGTGATTCCTCTTCTTTCTGCGTGTTTCTCTTCGTGGTTTCTTGGTCTCGGATTGCGAGGTATTAGTAGAAGCTACCTCTGGAGCCACCTTGGTATCAGCCGCCGTATCTTCAGGGTTATTATCTGGAGATTCACCGGCATCAATACGGGTTTCTTTCCCGATATTAGGTTCCAGATTTTCCTCGGAGGGATCGGGTCCGTTTTTAGTAGCCTCCGCCTCCGGATGATCGATTGCCGGCTGTTCATCACCCCATTGGACGTTCATAGGCATGACAGCTACGATGGGTTTAGACCCATAGTGAAAAATGGCCGGACTACTGGGATTAGTAATTCCAATTGTGACGATTCCATCTTTGCCTGCAATGTAATCCAGGAGATACTTCAGGTTGAGTGCGATTCTTCCCGGATTACTTTCAGTCTCAATTGAAACTTCAGCCTGGACTTAACCTTTTTCTTCGCTCCGGGCGGAAACTGTCATCCGGCTGTCAGTCCATTGGAGTCGTACAATACCAGTGCCTTCCCTGGCGATCCCTTCCAACCGGCGTACGGCGTTATATAACTCCGTCGCCATTAACTTCACCTTAGTTGGTTCCTGAAAGTTATTCAGAAGCGCCAGATGGTCTGGTGGAGTACCCTCGATTAATTTGCTGATCAGGGTGATATTTCCGAATCTTACGCCAATGTTACCGTTTCCGATGGAGAGCTGGAGTTGCCTAGCCTGGGTAAGCTGGCGTATCAGGGTAGTTTCCAGTCCCGCCCGAGCAGGCTCATGACGCCACAAATGTTCCAACACACTGACAGTATTTGCTGGTATGACAACGGTTTGCTGTACAGGATACGACAGCTTGAGGGATTGGAATGACAGCCGGAATCCATCAGCAGCCGCAATCTGAAGGACTGTTCCCAGTGAGGTGGTCCCCGTTGTCTGGACAGGGATCACTCAAAGTTAAGGTGTGATCCTGCTATCCTATTCTAACATGTAGCTCTTTGATTATATTTCCGTGATTGTAACATGTGTACATTAACAATATC
>JAQULX010000462.1 GCA_028718465.1 Dehalococcoidales bacterium
GCTTGGCGAGCGCGTATTGGGACTGGAAGCCGGCGCCGATGACTATCTACCCAAGCCGTTCGCCTTTGAAGAACTACTGGCCAGGATACGGGCTATTCTGCGCCGCAAAGACTATCTGGCCACCACAGTCATTCAGGTCGGTGATCTGACCATCGATACCAGGCGCCGCCAGGTGCACCGGGGAGACAGGCAGATCAATCTGACCAACCGCGAGTTTGAATTGCTTAAACTGCTGGCGGATAATGCCGGACGCCCGGTGCGCCGGGAGATTATCTATCAACGAGTCTGGGGAGATGAGCTTGAACTGGAGACCGATCCGGTGAAAGTATATGTCACTTTCCTCCGGAGAAAATTGAATTACGGCGGAGAAAAGGACCTCATACACGCCCTCCGGGGTTACGGATACGTTCTTGAGGAGAAAATATGAGGCTAAGTCTGCGCAGCCTGCTTTCCCTGTGGGTGGCAATCGCAATCCTGATCATTATCTTCGGGGTGATTATAGCCACCCAGCAGGTGACGGTCTGGCGGCTGGAAGTGGCTCTTAATGAAAACATGCAAAAGCATGCTCACACGATTGCGTCGATTATTTCTTCGGATATTACCACCGATGAAGCGAGCTACGCCCGGGTTTTCAGTGAGTTATCCCGGCAGGAGTTGTCTTTTGCTCCTTCTATCATGAGAGTAATCAGCCCCACCGGGCAGCCTATCATCGAATTCGGGGAAATGTCCCCGGCATTAATTCAGAACCTGAATTCCCAACTGCTGGTTGATGACGCCGGAAGCGGGCATTTCAGCGACATCTTTTTCAGCGATGCTGACCCGGTCAAGGCTTACACAATCACTGTATTCGAAGCTTCTACCCAGAGGGTTCTAGCCCATGTGCAGGTTATCGAGTCGCTGAGACAGATAGCCGATGCCAGGAACGGGCTCCTGGTCAATGGAATTATCGTAGGAATGACCGGCAGCCTGATTGCGATTATTGCCGTGCGGTTTATGATCCGGCGCGGGTTCCGGCCCCTCCAGGAAATGATGCAAACCATCGATCAGGTTGATTACAATCATCTCAATGCACGCATGCATGATGAAGGACAACCCGCCGAAATAGAACAACTGGCCAAAAGCCTGTCGGCCATGTGGCTGCGGCTGGATACGGCCATCAGTAAAAAACAGCAGGCCATCGGGAGCATGTCTCATGATTTAAGGACGCCTCTTACTGCTATACAAGGCCAGATTGAGGTCTTGCTCTCTCAACCGTCACTGGATGACGAAACGAAAGACAGCCTGGAGCGTATGCTTAAAGAGACCCAAAGGCTTATCCGTATGGTGAGAAATCTTTTACTCAATGCCCAACTGGATTCCAACATATACATCCAGAAGGAACCGGTCAATCTCAAAGAAATGCTGGATGAAGTGGTGGGAGATATGTGGATGCTGACCAGGGGGCTGGAATTAAATATCATAGCACCGGATGACATTTTTATCCAGGGGAATCATGATCTCCTTAAACAAATGTTAGTGAATCTGGTTGATAATTCCATCAAGTTCACACCCCAAAACGGGCAGATAAAGATGCTGTTAGCCAGAAAGGACGGCCAGGCCTTTTTACAGGTAAAGGATACCGGGCGGGGGATTCCCGAAGAACAACTGCCGCACGTTATGAAAGCCTTCTATAAAGTCGGTTCCACGCGCAAATCAGATGGTGAAGGATCACGTTTGGGGCTGGCGATTGTAAAGCAAATCGTAGAAATCCATAACGGCCGCATCGAAATTCAAAGTCTGGTGGGCGTCGGGACTTCTGTAACTATACATCTGCCGCTCCAGGAAATCGGAGAGAGCGCCGGTGAAAAGTCCTTCTCCCCAGGTACTCACCGGGTGCGGTAAGAACCTGCCCCATAGCCATTTTCCGATACGGGGCAGGAGAATGGCGCTCAAGGCACCTCGCCTTTCTCAATAGATGCGATAAATGCCCCCTACCGGTCGCCAAAGGAGACACCGATATCACGGGCGGACTTGATAAGCGGCGCATCCAGCGGTACTGTTCTCTGCCCCCTGGCTACTTCGACCAGAGGGACCTCCACCAGATCGTCAGCCTGGACTCCCACCATGCAGCCATAGTGACCCTCTATTACCATATCTATCGCCCGGGTACCGAGCCTGGTAGCCAGGATGCGGTCGAAGGGCGTTGGAGTTCCTCCCCGCTGGAGATGTCCCATAACCACGGCCCGGGTTTCAATACCTGTCTGCTCTTCTATCCCGGATGCCAGAACAAAGCTGATGCCGCCGAAGCGGATCGGATCGGTGCTTTGTTTCACTATCCGCTGGACTACGGTATTGCCGTCGCTGGCTTTAGCCCCTTCGGCGACGACTATGATGCTGAATCTCTTACCGCTGAGGTTACGCTGGTTCACCGCGTTGATTATGACATCTATATCATAAGGTATCTCAGGAATAAGGATGATGTCTCCGCCGCCGGCCACCCCGGAATGGAGCGCAATCCAGCCGGCATTCCGTCCCATCACCTCGACAATCATCACCCGGTGATGCGATTGAGCGGTGCTGTGTATTCGGTCGATACCCTCGGTGGCCACGCAAACTGCCGAATCAAAACCGAAAGTCACATCTGTCCCCCGCAGATCATTATCAATGGTCTTGGGAATTCCCACGATGGGGATTCCGTCTTTAAAAAGCCGGTTGGCGATAGTCAGTGTGCCGTCACCTCCGATGCATACCAGGCAGTCTGCCCCCAGCCTCCGGTAATTCTCAATTGTAGATTGAGAAACATCCTCGAATTCCAGACCGCCGTTCCCGTTCCTGGCATAGCGGTAGGGATTGGCGGTATTGGAAGTCCCCAGGATAGTGCCGCCCAGGGTGATGATTCCCGATACATCACCGAAGTTTAGCGTTCGATAGTGATTCTGAATCAGGCCTTCATAGCCGTCCTCGACGCCGATAACCTCCAGGCCGTATTCGCTGATTGCTTTTTTAGCTACCGCCCTGATTACCGCATTTATGCCCGGACAGTCTCCTCCGCCGGTAAGAATGGCGATCCTTTTGATTTTATGCATCTTCTCTGCCTCACCTGAATTATAGCCGGCCAATAGCTGGCCATTTAATAATACGCTAATCCAGGCAACCGGGCAATCTCCCTGATCTTAGGAGTGCCTCACATCCACATTCATCATGTTAATTAAGGAATCATTATAGTCAAGGGTCAGAAACAGGATCAGATAGTCCTTTATATGACGTGTAATTAAAAAATTGTGTTTCACATGTTCTCTGCCGTTATTCCCCAGCCATTCGGCATAATCGGGATTGCTCAACAACTGCCGGACGGCAAAAGCCGTGCCTTCGATGCCGTAGGATAAAAGACCTGTTAGACGGTTCTTTGCC
>JAQULX010000463.1 GCA_028718465.1 Dehalococcoidales bacterium
CCAAAACCTTTAAAAGTTCTGCATACGTCTTGACGTATCCTGCTTTTTTCTATGTTTGTAACGCAATTCATTTAAAAATTATCTCTTTTTCACTAGCTATTTATTAATGTAGCTTTACTGACATTTCTCAATATTTGCAATATTATCAAGCAATATTCGGATATAGTTAACACGTACTTACCTATAAAAAGGTAAACATTATGCTACACGTTTCCCTATATATTCGAATTATCCACCTATACCATCTCCATCACATTTTTATGTGTATTATGCCAAGCAACTCCCATAGCACTTGGAGAAGGTCCAACCCTGGGTTCATAGCCGGCATGCCATAATACATTACGGCATTGACTAATCGATTTACCACGGCTATGCTCTGTTTCTTTGTTTTGATCACGTGGATTTGTACCGACCTCTGCCCATAAAAGATTCGCACCGGCTAAAAGCGATGGCAGGTTTGGCTCATGCGTACAATGCGCTACTACAGTATCGCCCATCACCAATCTGGAGACTGCTACCGTGCGTGCCAGATACAAGTTCGATACTTCGCCATAGCGAGCAAGCGGAGATCCGGGTACGGTTATCCGGTATCCGGCCCCACTGAAGCTGACTCCTGTTTCTTTTTGTAGGAACATACTGTCTACTTGAGCTTCAATAGTATGTTCCGGGCCTAGAGGTTCGACACAAGACTGCAGTATTAACCCTGCATTCAAAGCAGCTTCCATAGTCGCTATACGATTTTTCCCGAGAAATACAGTGTCTATCCCTTCATTAAGGCGTACTGCATGATAGACAGCGTGAAAACCGGCTTCGACTAATGCAGATGCATCCTCTTTATTAAAATCAGGGATATTAGCTACTAGTGGTATATCTAAAGATATAACCTTGCTTACTGCTTTGCCAATGTCCAGAAATTTATCGAAATCATAATGACAGGTGGTCATAAGCAGCAGGGCGTTTGGTTTTTGCCCGCTACAGTCCAAAGCTGCTTGTATTACAGCTTCTTTAGACATCTCACTTGATTCTTTGACCATCCCGTTTTTTGCTGCAAAGACACAAAAATCGCAATTGCCATTGCATGGGGCATAATCTAAACCTATTTGTGCACATACATCACCTTTGTTGTCGAAATGCCTCTTCGAAAGTGTATTGGCAACCGAGCACAAGACATACATTTCGTGCGATTGCAGATCTACCTGCATTAACCGTACGGCTTCTTTGCGAGTTATCGGTTGTTCGTCCAACGCTTTGTCCAGTATTCTTCCATATTCTATGTCTATTTTCATATTCTTAATTCTCCCATTTAGAAATAAATTCCTCGTCTCCGTTCGGTAACCAATATAAAAACTCCTCTTCTCCGGGTAGCATTATTCGTCCCTCTGTATATACAACCAGAAATCTAAGGATAACACCACCAATCAGAACAAATAATGCTGCTACTATAGTTGTAGCTATATTTTGCGTACTATATAAAACTATAGGCAGGATGATACCGCTCGTGATAACACCAATCCAGAATGGAAATGATTTACTGCCAGTCAACCAGCTTGCTGCCAGTTGTGAAGAGTAAATAGTTGCAGACGTTTTCATCATTAGAACATATACAAGCAAGATAATTACTTCGAATACCAAAAGGACTATGTTGGCGATGTTTAAAATAGTCGTAGCTTCTGTAATTTGATCTGCAATGCCGGATATCGACCAGGAGTTTATTATGAGTATCTGTGCTGCCATACCGGTGGAAAGGCTTATGATAAGGAAAAGAACTGGTAATGCAGGGCTATTCCAGAAAGGCCGCGATTTCATGGTTCCCAGGAATACCCCTGTGTACAAACTCACGCCAACACCCAGTATCAGACAAATCCAGCTAAAAATCAGTCGTGGAACTTCCATACCATACCACGGTAATAATTCCAGCCAGAAGGAACTGTATACAAATCCGGATAACATTAGTAATGTTAACATCCATGCTCCTACAGTCATCTCGGCAATTTTCCGAGTAATAATTACTCGCCAGAAACGTGAAGGTTTACCTAATTCGAAGATGAGCATAACGGATCCCAAACCGATAAGAATTGCCGCAATACATGGGCCTAGTAAAAAGACATCACCCATATCTAAAAAAATATCGGCTACAGCGGATATAATAGCGATACCACCCCCCAATCCTCCCAGAAAAAGGTAACTGGCAATCGGCCAACTCCATGTCATTTCTTTTTTCATTAATTATTCCCCCTAAGATTGAATATAGTAGACATGAGGATCAGTCCCAAGTTCAGGCATAATCTGTACGGCATTTTCCTTATTGACCAACTGGTAGACCTCGCTTTCGGGGTCGCTTATGTCTCCGAAAATGCGTGCTCTCTGGTGACAGGACGCAACACAATAAGGCTCCTTGCCTTCATATATGATATCTTCGCAGAAGGTACACTTTTGGACTATCCCCAAATTTTTATTTTTAGTTCGGGCACCATAAGGACAGGCCACAATGCAGGCACCGCAACCGATACAAGTATCCGGGTTAACGGTTACAATACCATCTTTGCTTTTGGTGGATGCCCCCGTGGGGCAGCAATCAACGCAGGGAGGTTCTTCACAGTGAAAACAAGGGCGGGGCAAATGGTTGTAGTTGATATTGGGGAAACTTCCTTTTGTACTTGTGGTAGTGACAATATTCCAGAACATACCCAAGGGAAGGTCATTATTCATCTGGCAGGCCAACGTACAAGCCTGACAACCCACACACCGTCTGAGATCGATAACCATTGCCCATCTAGCCATTTGGCAAGTCCTCCTTTTCTACTTTATAAACCTTACAAAGTAAGCCTCTGGTTGCCCAGCTACCACTCATAGGATCACAGTGGGCATCATAACCTGAAGTCAGAATATTACAATTGGATTGCCAGATATCATAAAGATTCGGTTCCTCTCCCGTTCGCTCGGGGAACCACCAGCCTCGCTCTACAAATATAGTTTTTGGATGAATTTTTTCAGTTAGTTCGACTACCTGCATAATTTTTCCTTGTTGTGTTTCAATCCATGCCCAATCACCATTTTTCAGTCCCAGATCTTTAGCTGTCTGAGGATTTATCTGCATGCGTGGTTGTGGATGAAGATACCGCAGGGATTTTATATTGTAATGCTCTGAGTGATAGTATGGCATGACGCCGGAACCAGCTATCAGTGTAAGTGGATATTTTTCAGCCAATTCGGGGTTGTCATCCTCGTTTTCAGTCGGACCAATGTACTTGGGAACAGGATCATAGCCCAATTCCTCAAGTGTTTGCGAATAGAGCTCCACCAGTCCCGAAGGCGTGCCAAAGCCTATCCTTCCATATTTATAATATTCCCTTGGCGGGAAAGAGTACCTCACCTTTTCCACATACTCA
>JAQULX010000464.1 GCA_028718465.1 Dehalococcoidales bacterium
TTGTCAAAGCCGACGGTATGGGTCTTGACGTATTCCTTATCATAGGTCCCTTCAGTGATCCAGGTATGGATGATAGCCAGCTGCAGGGCGGCATCGGTGTTGGGTAATACCGGTATCCATTTATCAGCATGAATAGCCGCTCCATAGTTTAAGTCAGGACAGATATAGACCTGCTTGATGCCGGCATCATGCCAGAAATAGCAGAGTAAACTGGCTATCTGACCACACCATCCCCAGGATGTGGTTTCTGGATCGCAACCCCAGAATAGTAGCATATCAGAGTTATCATTAATATCCTTCGTAATGTTATCAGAAGGGTGCATCAACCCAACATCACCCTCGCCCCAGACATGTTTGGCTCCCCAGTACCAGCCTTCCCAGCTATCCGGATTACGTACTTGCTGGGTATAGCCGCCTAACTTGTCCAGGAGCAGCCTGGGGCAACCATGAGCGGCATGAATCGTTTTACATTCTCCGTGACCATCTCCCTGCAATAATACAGCATAAGGCCCGTATTTTTGTTGTACTCTTTTGATTTCATCAGCAACTAAATTAGCAGCCTCATCCCAGGAGATTCTTTTATATTTACTTTTACCCCGATTCTGAGTATTCCGTTCACCATTGGGGTCCCAGTCTACTCTTTTTAATGGATACCGGATGCGATTTGGTGAGTAAACTCGTTTTTTGTAAGCTAAAGAAAACGGAGCAGGCAATGTTTTAAAGTTCAACTCAAAGGTTTTGCCGTTTCTGGTGAACTTCCAGGGATTCATTTGTTCCCGGGGATATTTCCAATCGTAATGTAGAGGTCTTATCCTGACGATTTTCCCCTGTTGGATATCTACTGCGCAAGGCGAACCTCCGCCAAGCAATCCCCCAAGGGCAAGAGATTTAATAACTGTTCTCTCTGAGTCTATGGGAAGCGTTTGGATACTATTACAAATTTTCTTATTGTCCTTAATCATATACTAACCTTTCTTATAATAATTAACAGATAAAACAGTCTTTTAAAAGTCAGGATGTTTAGGCATAAAAAGTTAGATTAGTAATTCTAATTAGACCTTAAACGGAACCTCTCTTGTGAATTTAACTCACATTTAAAATAATATAAGGTGATGACAGCTAGTCTGTCGCAACGAATATCGTAATTGACACATAGGCTGGATAGTTTAAGCTTCTTTCTGTTAAGAAAGAAGGGGTTTTAAAAGATGAAAACAGGAGCACGGTCAGAATTTATAAACAGGTTTTGTTTAGAAACAGCTATAAACCACCTTTGGTTTATTGTTTAATAATGCCCATCCTGGCTTCGTAGCTACTCTTGTTGAAGTTGATAATCCATTGTTGGCAGAATATTGGCATATATTGGTAATATCTAAACGGAATATGGCTTGGGTTATAGTGAAAATCGGGATTAGGCCAGTCATGCCGCTTGTGCCAGTATATATGAAATGCATTTCCATGCTTTTTAAACTCAAAACCTGGGCTCTTAACCAGGCAGCTTGGAGAAGAATACCAAGTAAAATCCTGATTTTCTGTGTTATATCCTTCTCAAGACGATAGTATTCCATCTTACGGATAGCCTGAATATGGCAGGGGCAACCAACAATAGCCATTTTACGAAAGCCTTTGTTTACTGCTTCACTTAATAATGAGCTTATTGCAACAGGTACATATTTTGATTCAGCATTTTCAATCAACTATTTAGGGGTGGTGGCGATTTTCGCTTCAGTCTTCCAGGGTTTTTCTTTAGAGAATCCGGCTACCAGTACACAGTCAATCAATCCTGGTTCCATTCCATAAATTAAAAGTGCAGTAGTCACGCCACCACTTGCTCCTTAACGTCGAAATTTATCATCAATTGCCCATCCTATACCTCTAGATCGCCCAGGTTGACATCCTTTTCGGTGGAGATGACCTCGATCACCTTCTTCTTACCGTTCAGAGATAGCTTGAGGTTAAACACACTGACCGGTAGTCCCTCGAACCAGAAGTCTCCGAACCCGTCCGTCTCAGTGGTATAGCTCTTGCCGTTAGCGGTATCGATCAGGGTACAGTTAGCCCCGATGATTACCTCCTTAGCCACCGGATCATAGAGCGTGCCCCCGATAAACTTCCGCGGGATATTCAGATAGTATGCCCGGGGAGAGGTCTGATGCTCGGCTCCCAGTACCTCCGCCTGAGCGATCAACTCCTGAGCCTCACTCTCCTCCAGGTACTTCAAGGCCTGGGTGGGACAGGCATCCACACAGCGGGGCTCTTTCCACCCGCTATCCAGTAGATGGGCACACCCGGTACACTTCTGGGCCAGGTTTAAGTCCTCATTGAAATAGATGGCCCCGTAAGGACAGGCATCCACACAGTTCTTACACCCCGTACATTTGGTCGGGTCCAGGATCACTAACCCGTCCTCTCTCTTATAGATAGCCCCGCTAATGATACAGGCACTCATACAGGGAGCCTGGTCACAGTGGTTGCAGAGGGTGGGGATATAGTGCATCTTGACCTTGGGGACCGTCCCCCGGATATACTCATTCAGCTTCAGCCAGAACTGACCGGTATCCGGCTGGGGTTTGGCATAGGGCGTCCAGTCATTGGCCACATGCTCATCCTTGCAGGCGATCTGACAGCAGTAACAGCCGTTACAGATCGACACATCATGGATAAAGACTTTCTTTTTCTGATTGTTTTCACTCATCTTTCCTATCCTCACGAATTAATTTTATTCCTCTATTTTTAGCTTTCTTCTTCCACCCAGGAGTTAAAGCGCAGACCGGCGCCCGGATCATACTCCCTCTGGAAGGCTTCCGGATAGAGCTTCCGCCACTCCTCCATTTGCTCCATGGTCACTTTCTCCACCTCCACCAGGTAGCCGCTGGTAGCCTCTCCACCGCAGTATTTGGAGATGATATTGTAGGGGGCTATCAGGTTGATGGCCCCGCCCCGGTCCAGCTTGCCGGGTATGATCCAGTCACAGCGAGCCCCATGGTCGATATAAGCCGCTCTCGGTACCAGTCTCTCCGTGACATAGGCCCCGCAGAGAACCGCCCCTCTCTCATTGAAGATCTTCACAATATCCCCATGGCGGATCCCCCGCTTCTCTGCCTCCTGGGTATTCAGCCAGAGCGGTTCGTACATGTACCCGTCCCAGCCCTTGATCTTGCAGGTCTCTACCTCACGGGTCCAGGCAATGTCATCACACTGGGAATGGACCCTCCAGCGGCCGTGATTGGAGATAACCAGCAGGGGGAATATCCGGGCCCTCTCACTGGATAGTCTTTCATCATGGGAAATTCCTTTTTCAATCCATTTGGGAATGGGCTGCCTTTCCGTATCATCGGGGAAGTTTTGGGCTATCCGCTCGGA
>JAQULX010000465.1 GCA_028718465.1 Dehalococcoidales bacterium
CAGTTATTACCTGAAGCCAAACAAAATCAGGGCAACAGTCCCAGTGCCCGAAGCACCGCCCTGTATTTGCTTTGTAAAAATTACCTGGAGAAGGAGGAATCCAATGGAAAATCATAATCAACAGTTACCCGCCTGCCCGGTTTGCGCAAACGCTCTCTTGTTTCGTATTGCCAAAGGCCGCAAATCCAATAAACCCTTTATTATGCTGATGTGTCCCCTGGACGGGAGACATTTCCGGGGTTTCATTGGCGATCGAGATTACATTAAGCAGGTCATGGAGAAACTGGAAGCCAAAACCCAGTCTGAGGAGAAGGTCTAACCATGAAGGTATGTCTCTATGCCAGGGTTTCTACTTCAGATAAAGAGCAGGACCCGCTAACCCAGCTCATACCCATGCGGGAATTCATACAGAGCCAGGGCTGGGAAATATATCAGGAGTACGTGGACCAAGCCCCGGCTACTGACTTAGTCCATCGGACCGCCTGGCGAGAGCTGTTAGATGCTGCGGGAAAGCGGAAGTTTGACTTGCTCTTAGTGTGGCGGATGGACCGGGCTTTTCGCTCGGTCCTGGATGCCGCCACGACCCTGGAAAGGTTAAGGACCTGGAGGGTTGGATTGAGATCCTACTCTGAGCCCTGGCTGGATACTACCTCACCCTTTGGGGAAGCCCTTTATTACATTACGGTGGCTTATGCCCAGCTGGAAAGAGGTATTCTCCGGGAGCGTGTGAGGGCTGGCATGGAGAGAGCTAGAAAGCAGGGCATACCAATTGGCCGACCCAGGGTAAATGATAGGCCGGGCTTTGATCGCCGTTTTGGAGATATTTTGGAGCGGCTAGCGGTTGGTGGCATCTCCAAAAGAAAAGCTGCTGAGGAACTGAAGATCGGTTATGCCACTTTAAAAAGGTTACTGGATAAACAAACTCAAATTTCGAAGAAGGATGATGGCGGCTAGATATGGATCGGTTAGCGCTTATACTCGTTGATATGCTGCGCTCGGCCCTCGCCTGGGAAAAGGAACATGGCGTCTGGGAAGGTGAGGATGCGTTGACGAGTATACCGAAACCGTATACACTGTTGCCACCAGAAATCAAAAAGAAGGAAGAGAAAGATGACTCTAGCAATGCCAGCCAGGATAAGAAAGATAGCTAACTTTGAAGACCTGAAAGGACTCAGAGCCGCCGCCTACATCAGGGATAGCACTCTGGACCAACGGGATGGCTTTGGTCCTGATATCCAGCGCCATAATGAGGAACGTTTCGCCCTGAATACTGGCTTAATTCTGGCGAATAGATGGTATACGGAATTTGTCAGTGGACGCAGCGTCAAGAAACGTTATCAGTTCCAGCAGTTCCTCGAAGATGCCCGCATGGATCTTTTTGATGTGCTTCTGGTAGACCATACCTCACGTTTTGGAAGAAATCAGGCTGAATGTATCCGCTATAAAGAGGAATTACAGCGCCTGGGTAAGACGGTGGTTTTTGTCAGTCAGGGAATTATTTCGGGAAGTGACCGGGACTTTCTTAGCGAGAGAATTAATGAAACCCTGGACGAGCAATATAGCCGGAATCTCTCCCGGTATGTTTTGGCAGGCATGTACGAGAAGGCCAAGCATGGTCTGGCTAACGGTCCGGCTCCTTTCGGCTATAAGAGTGAATTAGTGGGAGAAGGCAGGCGGGAACGAAAAGTACAGGATCCAAAATATATGCCTGCTTTGCTCCAACTACTTCGAGATTACGCTACCGGTAATTATTCCTTCACGGAAACAGCTGAGCGGCTAAATGCCGTGGGGTACCGTAACCAGAACGACAGGTTATTCACCGAATATTTCATCAGGGATGTGCTTTCTAACCGGTTCTATGAGGGTAAGGTTGTTTACCATAAAGGACAGCCAGATGAGCTAGTTATCGATGGCAAGCATGAGGTTCCGGAGGAGGTACGTACCCTCTGGCTGCAATGTCAGCAGGTGAAAAAAGAACATCTGGCTCCTGGGGCTGGTCATCCCCGCGGACCGGCTCGCATCTTCCCTTTTTCCAAGGTTTTAAAATGTCATTTCTGCGAACAGCCTTATTACGGCGAAGCAGCCATCAGGAATGGTTCCTGTGAGTTACGGCTTTCCCATGAACGGCGAGCCGCTGGAAGGAACTGTAAAGTGAAGCCCCAATCCTGTTCTGTTGATTTCATGGTTGATGAACTGGGAGGACGAGTATTGCCCTATCTGCAACTTCCAGTATCCTGGAAGCCCGATATCATCAATGCTCTCCAGTCAGGGAAAGAGAAGAAAAGTGAAGATGTGGCGCAGAGACCACGCTTAGAAAGGGCGATAGAAAATATCCGCAAGCAACATCTCTGGGGAGATTTAACCGATGCCCAGTACAAGCGAGACCGGCAGGATCTGGAAGGGCAGCTAAAGTCTCTGACTCAATCAGATTTGCCAATTCAAATGCCCAACCTGGAGAGAGCCGCGCACCTGTTAGAAACTTTACCGGTACTCTGGAAACATCCTGGAACAACAGATCAGCAGAGAGAAGAGATAGTGAAACATGTATTTAATAGTATTACCATAGGTGGAAAGCAAATAATGAGTGTTGATCCCAAGGACCAATATAGGCCATTCTTTGCAACGATAATAGCTCACCAAAATGTTGGGTATCCGGAGACGGGGCCTCCCCCGTCTCCACCATGAACACGGACGAGTTCTTGGATGCCTTGTTTGAGGACTCGCTTTTGATTATATTAATACCCGATCCTTCACGGGTTACCGCCACCTGAAAGATCGGGACAAACAGCGGCTTGGGGGTTATTTAGACGTAACTCC
Source organism: Dehalococcoidales bacterium (assembly GCA_028718465.1). The sequence goes on from JAQULX010000465.1 coordinate 2,818, forward strand.
AGAGATGGCAGAGGAAATTATGATAATATTGCATAAAATAATGGGCAAAAAATAGCCTAATTGTTATAAGAGACCATGAGTCCGGAATTATTACATATTGGAAAACTCTGGACGAGGCAGGAAATATTCTGATAAGGCATTGAGAAGTGTGGATACCAGTGATACTTGATAGCATCGAATATTCTGTTATCAAGTATCACTTTAACCCACAATCACCTTTATTTGTATTTTTTCCCCACTGCAAAAGCAAAATGGATTACGGGCCTATCGATTCTGGTGAACGTCCCGGGACCATGAACCAAACCTTTTGGAATGTACATGATGTGGCTCTTGTTGATAACATGCTTTTCACCACCCAACCAGAATATGGTTTCGGCGCCCAAATCATGGCGGTTATTGGGATCACTCCCAATGGTCACCAATATTTCATCGAAATCATGACAATGCGGCTCAATTGATTTCTGCTCCAAAAGCAGGTCGGAAGGCATCTTCCAGGAACATTCGACCAGGGGAGCGCCTGAGATGATATCATCATTCAGGTT
>JAQULX010000466.1 GCA_028718465.1 Dehalococcoidales bacterium
GAGAGTTACCTTGTGACCCCTGGACGCCGCTACCCTGGCCGCTTCCATTCCCCCCGGCCCGCCGCCGATTACCAGCACGTTTTTGCATTTCTCCGCCGGTTTCAGGGCATATTCCCTTTCCATGCCGGCAGCCGGGTTCACGGCACAGCCAAGGTATTTCCCTTGACGTCCGCGTCCGAGGCAGCCCTCGTTGTCCGCTATGCATGGTACGATATCATCCAGTCTTCCCTCTTTTACCTTGTTTACCCATTCAGGATCAGCAATCAACGGCCTTCCCAGACCGACGAAATCAGTCTTATTTTCCCGGAGAGCTTTCTCTGCAACCTCAGGACGCCCCATCTTGCCGTCGGCAATGACCGGGACATTGACTGCTTCCTTTACTCTTCCGGCCATATCCATCCAGATGGCAGGAGGCTCATATACGCTCTGGATAGAAAGATTCCATGATTCGTAAGAGCCGCCGGCTACGTGTATGGCATCTGCTCCGGCTTTCTCCAGGCGTCTGGCGATCTCTATCCCTTCTTCTTCTTTCATCCCACCATCGAAGCCATGATCAACGATAAACTTGTAGATTATTGGAAAGTCCTTGCCGACAGCAGACCTGGCAGCGGCAAGTATCTCCAGAGGAAACCTGAGCCTGCCATCAAGGTCACCACCGTATTTGTCAGTTCGTTTGTTCCATAGTGAGGTTAAAAACTGGTCTATCAGGTCCCCGGCGCCCCGCACCACTATAGCATCAACTCCGGCCATTTTAGCCATCCCGGCCGAAACCGCATAAGCGTTCACTAACTGGTCGATCTCTCCGGTAGTTATCTCCCTGGCCATAACACCGGGATCCCATTTACAGGGTACCGCCGAGGCGGATATGGGTTGAATGGGGTTGCCCTTGACGAAATTCGTCCGCCCGAACCCCGCCGCCAGTTGAATTGCGAGCTTTGCTCCATGATGATGCACCGCGTCGCAAAGCTCGCTAAGCCGCGATATATACTTCGAATCATCGAACCTGGCCACCATTAGCGCTGATCCGGCCTCCAGAGCTGTGCTTACAACCGCAACTCCGGTTGTAATAATGCCTGTACCACCCCTGGCCCGGGCAGCATAATAATCTTTAATCCTGTACCCGAAACCCATGTCCAAATCCAGGAGGCCGAGAGTGCCCATCGGGCATAACAGTATTCTATTCCTCGTTACCATGTTACCTATTTTCCCAGGTTCAAACAGCTTCATTATCTAACCTTCCTTTCATATTTCATATAACAACAATAAATGTATTGTTTCAGTCACGTTCGGACAAACCTGATCATATCAACAAAATAATATAACTCTCATCATTCCTTGTCAAGCTGCCGCTATAGCAAACAATGGTTTATGTCAATTAACTGGTAGTGGCCATGAAGCAGGGGTAATCGGTGATGTTTTTAATCCAGGAGTTGCCATCCATAAGTACCAGCAGGAACATGGCTTTTCGATTGGCAAAGCTTATCTACCCTGGTCAGTTCCTTGTTTATCTGTGAAATCTCTGGCGGTAACACCGGATTCCCGCAACAACGGGTTCCATTTACTGCTGTTACCTGTACGCAGCACTGGAGCTACTTCCTTTGCCCCTATTTTACCAGCTTCGCTTTCGCATGACTGCGCACACGACTTATTCAGAATAAACTGCCTTACTTGTCTGAAAGAATGTTTTTTACCGGGATTTCTAGATTATGTTTCGTTCTCTAAGGTTGGTTATTTCTTCCCAGGTGTACCCGAGTATTTCATTAAGTAGCTGTTCGGTATGCTGGCCTAGCTCAGGGGCTGGAAGCCCTAGCTCAGCGTGAGTTTTTGAAAACTGCAAAGGGGCACCTACTACCTTGATAGTACCATGAACAGGGTGATCAAAATCACTAATGTAATTATTAGCTAATACCTGCGGATCGATTAACAGGTCTTCTACAGTATTAATGGCACTAAAAATCAAGTCACCGGCTTCTTTGAACAGCGCCATCCATGTGTCTCGATCATTAGTCATAAAGGTTTCGTCAAGTGTCTTGATCAGAAGATTATTATTCTCAATCCTTTTGGATGCATTCTCAAACCTGGGATCATGTATTAATTCCTCTCTACCCAGGGCTTTACAGAAGGGATCCCAGTGGTTGTCTGATTGCAGCATTGAAAGCATGATCCACTTCCCATCGCGGCAACAGTAGTAGTTCCAAAGCGGGTTTTCCACCTGGCTTCGGTTACGTTTCGGGGCAACGCTGCCCCGCATAACCGATACTCCCACTGTAAGTTGCTGTAGCCAGATCATGCTCCCCAAGCCTGATACATCTATCCTCTGTCCTATGCCAGTCCGCTCTCTGACCAATAACCCGGCCAACACAGCACAGCACGTTGCCATAGCTCCTGTTTGATCGGCTATACCTACAGGTCCATCCAGAGGCGGGTTCCCGGTTTCAGCTATTGAAGCCATCAGCCCACTTCTGGCCTGAAAAGAGATATCCATACCGGGGGTTGATGCCTCCGGTCCATTGGGCCCATAGGCTGATGCGTGAACGTAAATGATTTTGGGGTTATGGCCGGACAGAACTTCGTAATCTATGCCTAGTTGTTCAGGAATCCCAATCATGAAATTGGTAACGAACACGTCAGACTTTTCAACTAGCTGATAAAGAATTCGTTTGCCATCTTCACTTTTCAGGTCTAAACTTATGCTTCTCTTGCTGCGATTAAAGACCTCAAAGTAGAGATTCCAATCATCTAACATTGTTGGCACGCCGCCAACAATACTCAATCCTCGTGCGGCATCTCCTCCAAATGGTCTCTCTATCTTTATTACATCAGCTCCAAGATCTCCGAACAAAGCTGTAGCCGCAGGGCCTTGTTGCCACTGTGTGCAATCTAAAACCCTTATGCCCTCTAAAGGTAAAGTCATAATCTGCAACTCCTAAAAAACTGCGCTTACCTGATCCTACTGGAATTATACTATAAACTCTAAACTTGATGCACCTTGACCTTTATCAATCTATACGCTAAGAAGTTGACAGTAACTAAAAGAGAGATGTATCATTTTACAAAGAGGCTTTTTTTAGTATGCCGATAAGGCAATAAGGAAATAGGTTATGCAAGAGGAGGTATATTATGTAGGCTTTATGACTGATGTTGAGACCGGTATTTCGGCTGGTCCGAAAACGGTATAGGTTATTACTTTTACCTGGTCTTGGGGAGTAAGTGTTCGTAAGACGAGCGGAGATTGGTCAAGCCAGGATCTGGTAGAGAAGTGAAAAGGGTTATAAAAGGAGGAATATCATGAGTGAGATTATCACTGTCACCGGTCCTATTGCTCCAGATAAGTTAGGAATAACATTGTCTCAT
>JAQULX010000467.1 GCA_028718465.1 Dehalococcoidales bacterium
ACCGAAGTGTTCAGTTGCGAACATCTTTCCCGTCCGCCCAAAGCCAGTCTGCACTTCGTCGAATATGAGCAGAATCCCATTCTTCTCACACAGGTCCTTGAGCACCTTAATATACCTCACTGGCGGTACTATGTATCCACCCTCTCCCTGCACGGGCTCGATCAAAATCGCTGCCACATCGGAAGGAGCAGTAACGTAGTGAAAGAGCACGTCATATTCCTTGAAGCATTCGAGGTCGCACGTTTCAGGCTTGGCATTGTAAGGACACCTGAAGCAGTAGGGGTAAGGCATGTGGTATACAGTTGGCAAAAACGGCGCATACCGCTCCCGATAAGAAGCATTGGAGGCAGTCATTGACAAAGCTCCGAAGGTGCGCCCATGGAACGAACCCCTATATGCGATAAAGACCGGCCTACGAGTATTCCATCGTGCTAACTTCAAGGCACCTTCCACAGCCTCGGCACCAGAGTTGGAGAAGAAGAACGTGTCGAGATTGCCTGGAGTCACCTCAGCCAGTTTTACGGCCAACTCGAGAGCAGAAGGATAATACCCGAGATTGAACGACCCATGTATCAATTTGTCTACCTGCTTCTTGGCGGCCTCCACTACCCTTGGATGGCAATGCCCAAGGCTGCATACCGCAATTCCGGAGACAAAATCCAGATATCGCTTACCATCAGATGTATACACGTATGGACCTTCCCCACGCTCCATTACCAACTGTGTCGTCTTAGATAACGCTGGCGAAAAATGTTTCTTTGCGCTTTCCAGTAATTTCTGACCCTCCATAAGTAGCACCTCCATTTAGCATTTTATACTAACGCAAACCATTACTGTAATAGGTGTAAAATTCCGATAGAAAACCATGGAACAAACGTAAGAAGTATTAATATTATAATCATACTAAATAAGAACGGAACTGCACTACGAAAGATTTTTCCAATTGAAATTCCTCCTACGGCTGAAGCTACAAATAGATTTTGTCCATAGGGAGGTGTGATAAACCCTATCGCTAAATTATAAGTAATTATAATACCAAACTGTATCGGAGTTATGCCAAACTCGGTAACTATCGGGAGGAATATAGGAGATAAAATAATAGTAGCTGGAATATTATCAACAAAACAACCAATTAACAGAAGAATAACATTTATTAAGGTTAATACCACAAATTTATTACTGCTTAAAGCAATAAGTGCCTCACTCATCTTGGCTGGAATTTGCTGCATGCTTAAATAAGAAGCAAAAGACGTTGAAAGACCTACCATAAAAATTATTATGCCATTCACCATAAAAGCTTCTAAAAGCGCTTTATACAAAGAATTCAAAGTTAACTCACGATAAACAAAAGCACTGATCAAAATACTATACACAGAAGCTACGACAGCAGCTTCTGTAGGTGTAAAAATACCTGCATAAATGCCTCCAAGGATTATTAATGGAACCACAATTGCCCATTTTGCATCAAATAGTGCCTTCATAACTTTATTAAAGCTTACCTTTATCTCTTGGCCTACATATCCCCTCTTCTTTGAGATAACATAACTTGTGATCATCAGTCCAATTCCTATCAATATGCCTGGAAAAATTCCAGCAAGAAACAGGTCCCCAACAGAAGTCCCAGTCACCACTCCATAGATTACAAACGGAATGCTCGGGGGAATAATTACGCCTATAGTCCCTGCTGCTGCTGTGACTGCGGCGGCAAAACCTTCATCGTATCCTTTTTCTTTCATGTCGGGTATCATAAACGATCCTATGGCAGAGACTGTGGCCAAAGCCGATCCCGAGAGCGCAGCAAAGAACATGGACGTTACTACAGTAATCATGGCAAGTCCACCGGTAACAGTTCCTATCAAAGCACTTCCCAAGTTTAACAAACGACGAGCGATTCCACCGGTTTGCATCACAGTACCTGCCAATATAAAAAACGGAATCGCCAACAAAGGAAATGAGTCGATTCCAGCAAATGCATTCTGTGTGATTATTATTGGATTCAAATCACTTATGAATGTAAGGTTGAACAGTGTCGCTAAACCGATGGCAATGCCAATTGGCACGCCAAGAAAGATGAACACAATAAGACTTCCAAAAAGCAAGGCAGCTTCAGCCATTTATTCTTACTCCTTCCAAGACGCAGTAGTGAAAAGACTTATAATATGCCCAACAATCAGCACGCTTCCCAATAAACAAGAAACTGGCACAGCCGCATACGCGTAACTCATAGGCATTCTCAGAGCTGGAGAAACCTGACCGCGTGACGCCAACAAGTGGAGGAGTTTAAACCCATTTGTAACCAGGAACAAAACCATTATTAAACTCAATGACCAAGCTATTAGCTCAAAAGCTATTTTCAATTTGGGGCTCAACCAATGGCTTACTATGTCTACTCGAATATGCTTTCCATGCCTAAGCGCAAGGCAAAAACCTAGCCAGCTTTGCCAAACAAAAATATAGCGTGCAAGCTCCTCGCTCCAAGATAGGGAGTAGTTAAAAATATATCTCATAACAACTTGAACAAATACTAAAATTAAGCTAAACAAGAAACTTAACACCAAGAATCTTTCGAATAGGAGGAACCACGCAGGGCCTCCTAAGAAGCCTCGTGTGGTTCCTCCTTTATCAACTTGTCCTTCAGCTCTCTTTTTATCCGGAGTATTGATCTGCTTCGTCATAATAATCAACCTTCACAAAATTTGCCCAATGTTGGTATAATAAACGCAAATTACTAAATTAAGCTTACTGAAGAAAACCTACATTGTAGCTATGCTAATAACAACATGACTTGCAAAATACACAGCGCTGCCCTAATGCTTCTTTGCCATTTAGACAAACTAAGGACAACGGAAGCAACTTGAGCGGCTTTTCCAGCAATCTTTAATTCTATTATCGGTTGGCTTCGGCCATGGCCGATAGCAACTCTTCAGAAAAGCCTTTCAGATGTTTATCTCGAACCGGTTGTGTTGTCTCAATAAATCTCTGTCTATTTTCTGGAATAATATCGTTCACGATCATTCCTTCTTGCTTGAGTTTCTCGATATACTCCTCTTGAATCTGAGCTTCTATCGCACGCTCCTGCTCAACTATCTGCGTTCTAGCCCCCTCAACAACGATCGTCCGAAACTCTTCCGGCAGAGAATCAAAGAATGCCTTACTAATTGCTATCACATTGAAATTCCATGTATGACCAGTAAGACTAAGATGCTTTTGCACTTCGTAAAATTTAGATGCATAAATCAAGGGTGGGGGATTTTCCTGACCATCAACTGTACCTTGCTGCAAAGCAGTGTACAGCTCACCAAAGCTCATCGGCGTAGGATTTGCACCCAAAGTACGGAATAAATCGACATATA
>JAQULX010000468.1 GCA_028718465.1 Dehalococcoidales bacterium
CTTCCGATCTGGCGATATGGGCGATGTCAGCTATCAGCCTGGCATCCACCATGTCGGCGATATGTTTAAAGCGTTCAAAATCAATGATCCGGGGATAAGAGCTGGCTCCGCAGAAAATCAACTTCGGCCTATGCTGGACCGCCAGCTTTTCCACCTCTTCATAATCGATCCGCTCGGTCTCGCGGTCTACTCCGTAATAGATGGCTTTGTAAATTTTACCGGAGAAATTAGCGGGCGCTCCATGAGTTAAATGCCCTCCGTGAGCCAGGCTCATTCCCATGATCGTATCACCGGGGCTGGCCAGGGCAAAATATACCGCCATGTTGGCCTGAGCGCCGCTATGAGGCTGCACATTGGCATATTCAACATGGAATAGCTTTTTGGCCCTTTCAATGGCTATATCTTCTATCGAATCCATATACGTGCAGCCGCCGTAATAGCGTTGCCCGGGGTAACCTTCGGCATATTTATTGCTCAGTACCGTGCTTTGAGCTTCCAGGACTGCCTTGCTGGCATAATTCTCGGAGGCAATAAGATTTATCGTCTCTCTTTGTCTGGTTACTTCTCCCTCGACGATACAACTGACCTCAGGATCAACCTGGTTTAGCGAACCCATCAAATATCCTCCTCTCCATAACCTGATGGTTTGTTAAAAGGGGTTTTTGTATTTCGAGCTGCAGGTTTTAAGTTTTAGGGCTTAAGTTTATCTCCCCTTGTCCTGAAACTTATAAATTAACACTTGCCACTTAAAACTAACTTTAATATCTTCTGAACTCCCGCCTGCGGAAGTAGAAACCCACTGCCAGACCAAAAAGCAGGCCGCCTAAATGAGCCTGCCAGGCCACATTCGGGAAAAAGGAAATCATCACAAATCCCACCAGTATCGCAATCCATAACGGCATGGGGATCGGGATTGGGAATGTGATTACCCTGGTGTTGGGACGCAGCGCCATCAAGAGCCCGCCCAGCGCATACACCGCACCGGAAGCTCCTACCATGGGGACAAGCGGATTGCCTATAAAGAGAGCGTATGCCAGATAGAATAGACCACCCACCATCCCTCCTGCGAAATAGGTAATCAGGAACGCGGTCTCACCTACCAGGCTCATGGTAAAAGTACCGAAAAAGAAGAGGGTCAGCATGTTAAAAAAGATATGGTACCACCCGGCGTGGACAAAGATATAGGTGAATATTGTCCAGGGCGATTCTCCAATCAGCGCGGGTATCAGTCCAAAACGCAGATATATTGCTTCACGGTTAATCAGTGTCGTGATGAAGATAACCAGCGTGACACCAATTATGACCCAGAGAGGATTGATTCCTTGCCTTCGGTAAGGTCGGTATGACATAGTTCACTTTTCCTAATTCTTGATTATGATAATTATAACATGTTTGGCTTCCTGCCAGAAATCAGGTCTGATGCAACTAATGCTGAAACTTTCATCTGGAATCGATATAATTTAATTAGAGTATGCTTCCAGCCACCCTCCGGAGCTATTCTACAACAGGTTACGGAAAATCCTGGGGAGTACCCCGGCAGCAATTGGAAAGGATCGGAACAGCGTATAACAGGGACAGAGGGAGCGGTAAAATGAACAGACAAAATATCATATATGCAGTCCAGGTTGCCACAGTGGCCCTGGTTGTAGCCGCTGTCGTCCAGGAAATCAGCAAGCCCAAAGAGCAGCGTACCTGGCACGGCAGGTCCCTGGGCCTGGTCCCTTACGATTTCCGCAGGCCGACCCTGGAACGATTTAAAGAGGCCATGTGGAACCCCTATGACCGCCGTGTCCTGATTCCGATGCCTGCGGGTATCGGCTGGACGATCAACTTCTTCTCGCTTCTGGATAATCTGGGATTCATCAGGAAGGACACTTCCGAGGAGGCCTTTCTTCTGCCCGGTAAGAAGATGAAGGAGATATTGAGGCCATAGTCATAATCGCCTTTCTAATCATTGCGAGGCGCACCTCAATTTCGCTCTTCAGGGTGATTAGATAGAGTGTACCATCCGGATAACCTCCGCGGCAATCTAAAAGCCTTTATACTAGCCAGTCCCTCAGGTTGCGTCGGAAATCACTGGTTCTCGCAATCAAGTGATGATGGCAGATCTTAATTCACTCTCCCTTCCCCAGCAGGTACTTCCTCATATTTTTAAATATCGTTTCAATTTTTTCGTCGGAGGTGGCGGGGTCGATATGTATCTGGATATTTAGCTGTAGATTGGGATTCACCTTCACCTCCGGCAGGGCAGCTTCTTCTGTCCCGACGGGCGCCGATGCGGATTTGCCTTCATCGCAGAGAATATCCTGGAAATCTGCCTGGTCGGTCAGGTTGCGGAAAGTCTGCAGCGTCAACTCTATGTCCTCGGGAGAAACCTGCACATAATTTTTCAAATAAGTCATAAGGGCCTCGTCGTCTTCAAGATAAGGGCACAAGACCGTGTTAAACAGGTCGGCGTAAGCCTTTTTTACAGCCGCAGCCAGGACCAGGCCGCTGTTCCCGCCGGCGTAGTCCCTCCATGTATCCAAAGCATTCCCCTCATCATCGATAAAGCCGAGCATATTCAGGATTTTTACAAGATGATAGCTGGAATCTTCGGCAAAACCCAGCGACTCAAGATACCCGGCATCTACCCTGGCTTCAGGAACAGCTTCCTTAAGCAGCACCTCTAACAGGCTGGTTATATCTTCCGGTTTACTGGTATAAGGAACTTCAATAGTCATGTAATGTCTCCTTTCTGATATTTTAAGGCTGTTTTTCCGCCTGTCCGGCCAGTTTTGCCATCATCCCGTCTCTCTTCAGATCGAGCAGTTCAACCGGCATGATCCTGTTAGACAGGTCCGAATTGCTTTTCACATAGACTTTTATATAGTTGTCCGTCAGCCCTGACCACAGGCCGGCTAAGCAATGCTCAAACAGTACGGTTTGTGTCCGGCCAAGAAAACAACTGTGGAATTTACGCAGACTATCGCCGGCCAGACACAGCATTTCGGCGCACCTCTGCTTTTTAACCCCGGCATCGATCTGTCCAGGCATCCGGGCAGCCCTGGTGCCTTTTCTCGGCGAATAGGGGAATACATGTATGCGCGCAAACTCCATCTTACGACAAAAGCGGCAGGTCTCTGCGAACTCTGTATCTGTTTCACCGGGAAACCCCACAATCACATCCGTCGTCACTGCCGCTTCCGGCATCTCCCGGCGGATCATACCTGCTGCAAAGGAGAAATCGTCGGGTGAATAATGACGTCCCATTCTCTGTAAGACGGTCTCGCTCCCACTCTGTAAAGCAAGGTGAAAATGACGGCACAGACGCGGGTCCTCCCACAACCGGATAAGGTCGG
>JAQULX010000469.1 GCA_028718465.1 Dehalococcoidales bacterium
AGATCCGGGTGGCTCTGACCGGAGCTGATTTCCGGCATTTACTGGGGATAATGCTCCGCAAGCCCTGGTGCATCGTTACAATGCTGGGCAGACTGTGTCAGGGGAAAAACGACCGGAATCCTCCGGAGTTTTAAAAGAAACTGCATAAATTTATTGCGTTACATATAATTATCTCACTGAAAGATATCCGGATTTATTACAAAGGAAGGTACCACGATGCCTGAGTACGGATATGCTGGGAAAATCCTGAAAATCGATCTCACCACCCGGAAAACCTCCATATTAGATACCGCTGAATACACTGACCGGTATTTAGGAGGTAGAGGGATTGCCGCTAAAATCTATTGGGATTTAATATCGCCAATAACTAAGGCTTTCGATCCTGATAACAGTCTGATCATCGTTACCGGACCGGTTGCCGGATTTACCAGGTTTTCCGGATGTCGCTGGCAGATCTGCGGGAAATCTCCGCAAGTATCCCCTGATTCTTTCTCTTATGCCAATCTGGGCGGAAGTTGGGGGGCCTGGTTGAAATATACCGGCTACGATGGCCTGGTAATCACAGGTATAGCTGAGCGTCCGGTCTATCTTGTTATCGGTAATGACGATAAAGTTGAGTTTCGAGATGCTTCCCATCTCTGGGGCCAGACCAATCTGGATACCCAGGATATGCTGCATACGGAGATGGGCAATGATGCGAAAATATTCGGCATCGGCCCGGCGGGAGAGAATCAGGTATACTACTCCCTTGCCATGTCTTCCGATCATTCTCTGGGAGGGGGCGGTTTGGTCAGCGTCCTGGGGTCCAAGAAATTGAAAGCCGTTGTTATCAAAGCCGATAAAGTCATCAGACCGGTAGCCGCTGAACCGGAGAGATTACAGGATTTAGCCAGGCGTGTTTACAAAACCAAGGAGGAAAACTGGGAACCCTTTCCTCTTTTTGAAGTCCTCGGCAATTCCACTCCCTGTTACGGTTGTGTCGGCGGAAGGAACATCTGTAACCGGGCGACTTACAAGGCTGAATGCGGCCGGATTTTCAGATATTTTTGTCAGTCCACGATGGTATATACAGCTCAGGCTCAGAAATACTCGGATAAGGAAGCCGTTGAAGCTTATAGACTGGCAACGCGGCTTTGCGACAATTATGGGCTGGACTCTATGGTGATGCGGCCTATGATCGACTGGCTGGATATGTGTTATCAGGCTGGATTGATCAGCGAGAGCGAGACCGGGATTCCCTTGTCCAGGATAGGAAGTATCGAATTCATTACCAAATTGGTCAGAAAAATCTCCTATCGCGAGGGTTTTGGAGATATTCTATCTAAAGGAACTATTCAGGCTGCCGAATATATCGGAAAGGATTCGCAGAAATTTCTGGGGCCTTGCGGTGTACTGACAAAAGATAGTGAGACCAACGATTATGACCCCAGGATGTTTTACGCCCATGCCTTAATTAATTCTACTGAGCCTCGAAAGGCCATTCATCTGCTTCATGCGACTGCTCTCCCTTTCAGGAGGTGGGTGGACTGGCTGAATAAAAAGAACCCCGCCTTTCTAACCACGGAAGTATTACAGAGAATAGCCAGGGAATACTGGGGCAGTGCAGAGGCTGGCGATATGACTACTTATGAAGGCAAACCACTGGCAGCCAAAAAAGTACAGGATTATGGCTATATCAAAGAGAGCCTCATCCTCTGTGACCTAATGTGGCCGATTCATCAGGTCCGTTCGATCGACAGCAATATCACTTGCGGTACTTTGGAGAGCCAGATTGCCTCGGCTATCACTGGCAGAGATATAGATGAAGCCGGGCTGATGCAAATAGGAGAAAGAGTTTTTAATCTCCAGAGAATGGCCTTACTCAGAGATGGTTGGCCGGGTAGGAAAGGCGATACCATTTTGGAATACCTGTTTGACGAGCCGTTACATGAAGTATATTGGAGTGCGGATTGTCTGGTCCCTGATAAGAACGGGCAAATTGTATCTCGAAAGGGAGCCCTTATAGACAGAGCTGAGTTCGAGAAAATGAAAACCGAATACTATTCCCTGCGCGGATGGGATACAGCTACCGGAGTTCCGACAGTTGCCAAACTGGACCATCTGGGTCTCATGGATACGGCTCCGGAATCTGTTCGGATACAAAAGACCCTTGCTCAGGCTGATATCATCCCTTGAAACGCGAACAGCGGTAATATCGATTCGCCGGTCAAGAGAGGGCGTCAGGGACATGGGATACCGACACTATTTTTTTCAGGATCATTTTCTGGAAGATAAAACGTCCAGGATATATTGAGATGGTACCTCTCGGTAAGTTGACTTGCGGCTAACAAAGGGTAAGCCCGCCTTATACAGGTCTGCCATCATTTCCGTCAGTTTCAAGGAAGCCTGCATCGGCTCAATGAGTGCTGCCCCACATACTTCTAACATGCCGGCCTGCTGGATCAAAGGCGAAAGAAGACCGCATCCCATAATCAGAACTTCAGCTCCGTCCTCAACACAACCCCTGCCAACTTCCTGAAAATTCTCCATGAGTAAATCTAAATCCTTGGTGGCGCCGGAAAGAGCTCCTTGCTCAAGTATGGACAATTGGTCTTCAGGAATAGTGAGTCCCCTCACCGGATTACGTTTTATAGCTTTGGCTTCCATACCGTATCGGGATATCTGTTCTTCCATGGCTGATGTATAATAGTCCACCTTGCAAATGATAGCAAACTTCGATCCCATCAAGTAAGCAAAATGCATAGAGGCTTCAGCCAGTCCGGTTACCGGGATTTTCAATAACTGTCTGGCTTCGCTGAGCGCCGGATCAAAGAAACAGGATATGGCTACACCATCACACCCCTGCTTTTCAGCATCCAGCACACTTCTGAGAATTTCGAGATGGTGAAAAGAGCGCAGCCCTGCATATAGTTGCCATGAAGAATCCCAGGGCGGACAATCCACATCTTTTATCAGTATCTCCGTATCCGGCCTTTGCACTCTGGCATAGAGTTTCTGCAGCCGGTCGTAGAACGTGCTGGACCTCGGGTCTTTTCGGGGCATGGTTACGGGTAATTGGCAACAGATCTTCATATCAATTACTCCTTGACAAATACTGGTTCCAATTTATTTATACATCCGCTTTCGGAGTAGAGTGGGTTTCCTGGAATTGGCTTGAATACAAAATTTCAATTTTATTATAGCTCTGGCATATGAAGTTAACTTAATTTCATGAACTCCTTGTTTTTGAGGCTGATATCTCCTCCGGAAACATAGGTCCCGATAATGTTGCCTTTAGTGACCGGCAGGAGTATGTGCGATGGATGTTTGGCATCATGATATATCGTGATGGTATTGG
>JAQULX010000470.1 GCA_028718465.1 Dehalococcoidales bacterium
AAAAAATATAGAGCCATCCAGGAATATATCAAAGAAAACGAAAGCAAATGCATTTTATTATCAGCTACACCATACAATAAGAATTACCTCGATTTATCATCACAACTCCGACTTTTCGTCCCCGAAGACCTCGATTTAGGTATACGCCCTGAGCGTTTGATTAACGAAATTGGAGAAACGGAATTTATCCGCCGGCATCAGGCCTTGATTAGGTCACTAGCTGCGTTCGAGAAGAGTGAATACCCAGATGATTGGCGTGATCTCATGAGACTTTACCTTGTTCGGCGAACACGGACTTTTATTAAAGATAATTATGCAATTACCGACGATATGAATGGCAGGAAATATCTTGTATTCGAAGATAGTTCGCGCTCCTACTTCCCTGACCGTAAACCAAAAACAATGAAATTCAATTCGGATGAGCGGAATCCGACGGACCAGTATGCACGTCTTTATTCAGACCGTGTAGTTGATATGGTTAACGACCTGAGTCTTCCTCGATACGGCCTAGGTAATTACTTAACAAAACAAGCCGAAAAGATTGCTACACCGGAAGAAAAGAAGCAAATGGATAATTTGTCTCGCGCCGGTAAACGATTGATGGGTTTCTGCCGTACCAATCTGTTTAAGCGACTAGAGAGTAGTGGGCAATCATTTCTGCTCTCGGTAGATAGGCACATATTGAGAAATTACGTGTATATCTATGCCATTGATAACGGTCTTCCTTTACCAATCGGCATCCAGAACGCTGAATTATTGGACGTTGGTGCTAATGATGAAGATTCTGACGCTGCTGGACCCGTCCAGGCTGTAATGGATTATGAAGAAGATACAGACGATAATAATAATCACATTGAAGAGCAGGTGATTCACCAGTATAGCCAAGACTGGTATTTGAACTCCGCTAAAAAAATATATGAGATTTATAGCTCAAAACAAAAAAAACGGTTCCGTTGGTTACGCCCGGTACTATTTGATGGGTCTCTACGTAAATCCCTATCGGTTGATGTAGCTGCCCTTTGCAAATTAATGCAAGAATTCGGTAACTGGGATCCCAAGAATGATACCAAGCTTGCCGCCCTAGAAAAATTATTAACAAGGACTCATCCTAATCAAAAAGTATTACTCTTTACCCAGTTCGCTGATACTGTGTACTACTTGGCGGAAGAATTGAAATCACGTGGTATTGATAAGCTCGAAGGTGTTACCGGACAGTCAGAAGACCCGACCAGTTCGGCATGGAGATTCAGCCCAGTAAGTAACGAAAAGCAGGTCAGTAAAGGGGATGAACTCCGCGTACTTGTTGCCACCGATGTCCTTAGTGAAGGCCAAAATTTGCAGGACTGCTCAATAGTGGTAAATTACGATTTACCCTGGGCACTTATCAGGCTCGTTCAACGAGTCGGCCGTGTTGACCGCATCGGACAAAAGTCAGATATCATCAATTGCTATTCTTTCCTACCAGCGGAAGGGCTTGAAAAAATAATCAGGTTACGCACGAGAGTTAAGCAACGCATCGTGGAAAGTGGCGAAGTCTTGGGTTCTGACGAACAGTTTTTCGAAGATGACCTGAATAACGAAGCGTTGAAGGACCTATACACTGAAAAATCCGGAATTCTCGATGGTGATTTTGACTCTGAAGTCGATCTTGCCTCCTACGCCTACCAGATTTGGCACAATGCCACCAAGAACGACACCTCACTAGCCAAGAAGATAGCAGACCTACCGGACGTTGTATATTCCAGCAGAGAGCATATGCCGACTAATAAGGAACCAGAGGGTGTATTGGTTTATATGAAAACCGCGGAAGGTAATGATTCGCTGGCATGGATGAATAAGAGTGGCGAGAGTGTGACACAATCACAATTAGCAGTACTGAGAGCAGCAGAATGTGCACCGGATACACCTGCCGTCCCACGTCATGAACGTCATCATGAGCTGGTCCGCCAAGGAGTGCAACACATTGTTCAACAGGAGAAAGCCGTTGGCGGTCAGTTGGGACGCCCTTCCGGGGCACGCTATCGCACTTATGATCGTTTGAAACGGTACTATGATGAACTGAAAGAACAACAACCCCTATTGGCAGCACGAGATGACCTTGTTAAAGCCATTGACGATGTTTACAAGCACCCTCTCCGGCAGTCTGCAACCGACATACTTAATCGACAGATGAGGGCAGGGGTCACAGATGAGGATCTCGCTGAACTGGTAATATCGCTTCGGAATGATGACCGCCTTAGCCTCAGGGAAGACGAAGGAGAACGCCAAGAGCCGAAGATAATCTGCTCTGTTGGTTTATTTAAACAGGGGGAACATTAAGCCATGAACGTGGATACCGGACAAGTTCGTCAGTGCTTGAAGTCTTTTGATTTTAAAAGGCTCTTTATCCAGGAACTCAACTGGTCCCATTGTACTAATCGACCTCTGGATCTGGAGATAGATGGTGATATTGCTAGGATAAGCCCTTTTGCAGAACTGGGCGGTGTCGTTGTGTACCAAGTGGAACTTATTAGTTCCGGTGGTGTTCCATCAGCAATGGTACGTCGTCAAATCGAGAACAAAATCAAACAACTTACTCACGAACACGTCATTATATTTGTTGATTCTGAAAAATCAAAGTCTGTGTGGCAATGGATCAGGCGCGGCACTGGCTTCCAAACAGCTACCCGTGAGCATACTTTCTATAGGAACCAACCCGGTGATTCTCTTATGGCTAAATTGGATGGAATCGCCTTTGATATATCAGAGTTGGACACAGATGGGGATGGCAATGTAAAAGTCATCAAAGTCGTTGAACGGTTAAGAAAAGCTTTCGATGTTGAAAAAGTAACCAAGCGCTTTTACGAAGAATTTAAGAAAGAGCATGATGCGTTTAAGAAGTTCCTTAAAGGTATCGAAGGGCAGGACGACCAAGCATGGTATGTCTCGGTGATGCTCAACCGGCTGATGTTTATCTACTTCATTCAGAAAAAGGGATTTCTGGACGGTGATACTAATTATCTAGCTAACAAGCTTAAGGAATCCCAATTTCACGGAACTGACCAGTTCTACAAAAAATTCATCACCAGGCTGTTCTTTGAAGGATTTGCCAAAGAAGAAGATGTACGTACCCCTGAAGCTAAGAATCTCTTGGGGCATGTACCCTATTTAAACGGTGGTATCTTCCAGAAGCATAAACTAGAAGATGAAAATCCTAATATCGCAATCCCGGACGCCGCTTTCGAGAAGATTATCACATTCTTCGATCGCTATAATTGGCATCTTGACTATCGCCCTCTCAAGGCTGATAACGAGATTAACCCTGATGTGCTGGGCTATATCTTCGAAAAGTACATTA
>JAQULX010000471.1 GCA_028718465.1 Dehalococcoidales bacterium
GTAAAGATGATGCGGCGGTGATGAGCGCTCGTATTACCCAGGTGGATCTACTGAATGAGGGGATTGAAGAGATTATCGGCGCAATTGTCGAGACTGATAAACACAACGAAATTTGGAAGAAAGAGGTTGCGCCCAAGACCGGTGTATTCGACCAGTTGGTACCGCCTTGTAAGTCGTTAAACTTGTTCCCCTGGATTGAGGACGTAGAACGGATACGCAAGAAGGTTCTTGAGGATATTTATGGTGTCCATCCCATGGCTTTAGCGTGTCTGTTAAGACTTTCATCGGATATAGGGTCGGATGCACGCAGCACCTTTACCTTCTTTTCCGGTGATGTTGGGGGAGAAGAAGGTTCTTACGCCGACTTTATTGAAAAAGCGGATGCAACCATCAGCGGAGGCAAGCTCAATCTGTACACGGTTGACCGACTTTTCACCTTCTTCCGTAAAGAGCTATCTCAAAAAAATCCGGACTTAAGAGAGGGGCAAAGGGCTTTCGTAAATGGATTTTATGCCAGTCTCGATGCTCTCAGGAAAGCATCCGAAGGAGAACTCTTAGGATTTCAGGATGATGAACGTATTCAGGTTCTTAGAACCATATTGATATACCAGCTTGCCCAGATTCCTACGAATTTGGAAAATATACAATTCGGGATGTATTGTCTCAGTACAGCTGAAAAGGGTCAAGTGACTGCCTATCTTAAAGATCTCGTTAAGAAAGGAGCTCTTTTCTTCCGCCAACAATCAAAGACATATGAATTAGCGGCTAGTGGTGGAGAGGATCCCTATGACTTAATTGAACGCTATATTACAGATACCAGTTTGCATCCTGAAGATACAGTCGCGGCATTCCTGGAAGAAGCGGCTGGGAAGCATCTGTCTGAGTTTTCGGATGCTAAAGGCTATAATTTACCATTTTCGGAGGATAAACGTTTCCGTACTCGCTTCGTCCGGGCAAAAGATATTGGGCAAAAGCTATGGGACGAAATTCGTGAGGAATACGAATCAGTACAGAACAATCCTTCAAAAAGCTTCGAGGGGACTCTGGTATATGCTTTATGTGAGGATGAAGCTGAAATCAGCGTTGCCAGGGATGCGGTGAAAGCCATTCCCGATAATAATGTGACGGTAGCGGTACCGCATTCGCCTCAACCTTTTACAGATGCCCTATTACGAGTTAAGGCTTGCCGGTATTACTTACCGCCTAACGAAGCGGAAAAAATCAGCGCTCAAACAGAATCACGTCTGCGTGATATCTTTGAGAACCCGGAGGATGGGTATCTGCCCGCACTCCAGCGGGTATATAGAGACATCGTAGATGGTGGTGGAGCTTGCTGGTATCATCAAGATGGCAAGATATTAGTAGATAAACCTAAACAGCCACATAAGCCGGCAGACATGCTTTGCGATGAGCTGTTCAAAAAGCGATGTCGGATTAAGCACCCTGACTTGAATTATTGCCATGACGACAGATGGAAGACTGGAAAAAATACAGCGTTAAAGCAAGCGGTAAGCGTATTGCTGGAAGCTGAAAAAGTAATGATTGATAACGGCAATCCAGATAATCATGGAGAAAAGCGGTATTTAGAGAAAGTCTTGCTTAAAGGTGCCGGAGCGCTAAAGAAAATTGGATCTGAGGGTGTTGTCACCTATTTTGAATGCGAAACGGCTCCTGAAAAGATTCATGACGATTTTCCCGCTCTGAAAGAGTTATGCACCCAATTAGCTACTTCAGGACCTGGAAAAACATTCTCGGTTGCCGCCTTCCTTGCTAATGCGAAAAAAGCACCATACGGCACCGGAGGAAATGCCTTAATGCTGTCAATAGCTCATATCATCAGAGCTTACGGCGAACGGCTGGTAATATTTAAAGACTCCACCCAAATGATCGAACAATCTATTAACTCGTATGAAGATCTCGGGCAGATCGTTAGTGACCCGGCAACCAAAACGGTCTTTGTAGTAAGAGACATTTCTCCGATTTCAGTTAAACTCATTGACCAGTTGGCAAATGCAGTGGGTGCAACCCCACTAAAATACGGCGAAACCCGTTCTCTCAATTCTGCGTTCGAGGCTCTTAAGCAGTGGTGGGATAATCTCCCCACTGTGGCGAAGATTACAGGGATCTACCCGAAAGAACGGCAATCTCGGTTGTCTGAGTTAAGAAACTCGATGGATAAGCTGGTTAATGGCGTTGATCGCTTTGACTTCATGCTTAAGCAATTGCCTGAAGTATTTAAAGGCGACTTGTTGAGCGAGCTGACAGAAAAAGATGTCGAAGATATTAGTAAAGCCTTTTCCGAAGACGTAAAATCGTTCAATTCAGGAGAGCAAATTACCCAGGCAAAATTGGCCGCGGCTATTTGTGAAATTTATGGTACAAAAGGTGATTTAGTTGAATGTGAAAAGGTTGTTAATAACTGGTACGCAAGCTTAAATCCTGGCCAGCGGGATCCTCAAAAATGTAATCATGAAGACGCTGCTTATTTCTTGACACAGTTAGCCAACAACCAGGCTAATTTCGTGACGAAAATAGTGAAGCTTCTTCCCAGGGATTACGGATTCGGAGCGCTTTCCGAGTGGACTTCCCTGCATATAGACGATTATGCGGCCAAATTGAAGCAGGCTAAAGCCGAAATAGACAAGGCTAAGCCGACTGTTTATAAACCAAAAATCGATGAAGGCGTACATGAAGTGAAAGAATCACAAGCACTATATGTTGAGATTCCGGAAGGGGCTGTACGCATTATCTACACCATTGATGGAAGCGATCCACGGCTCTCTGAAGATGTGAAATCAACCGATGGAAAACTCGACTTAACGGCAATCTTAAAAGATCGCCCGAATGTAAAAATAAAAATGCGGGCTATAGACCAGGAAGGTAATGCCAGTGATCCTGTAAGTGTAGAGCTCGTCAGTAAAGAACGAAAATACGAGATACAGGTAAAACCGGATCTCTTTGGTGAGAGGGAAGCAACATTTAAGTGTCCTGAAGATACTGAAGGACTCGTCGCTGTCTTAAAATCAATAATCAACTATGGTTTAAAGAAGAATCTGCTAGATAGTGAAAAGGCGAAAAAGCTAGAAATATTACTCAATCAGACGAGCAAAAAGTAATTAGGAATTATACCGTGACTACGAATGACGAAAAGTTGGCACTAATAAGCTATGTGGGATCTCTTTCCATCAAGCCACCTGACGATGTATTTCTTGTTGAGAATGACAAAGACTACGTGGCTGTTTGCGACAAGCTTGTGCGGTCCCTTATAGCGAATACAACGGTAAAAATCTGGGTGCGAACCAAGAATCATTTTACCTGGTTGCGTGACTTCACCGA
>JAQULX010000472.1 GCA_028718465.1 Dehalococcoidales bacterium
CTATTATATCTTTTATCAGCAGGGAGGATTAAAAATAGCCCAGTGTACTTATGAGGGAGCGATTGAAGTTATTGATACAAAAAACGCAGAGGATGTACACATAACAAACCCCTTTGATTCTCATGTAAAATTTGACATGAAAAGATTTACTCATAATGTTAATGGTACCACACAAGATTTATATTTCATATTCACATCATTGCGACTTGCAGGGCAATTTTCTGGGTGGAGGAATTTCGCTATTAACAATCCCACTTTCCCTTTGGTTACAAATAATGCCAATACTAAAATAACAATGACACCGCAGGTGATAGCCGATCTAAACTCTATTAATTATGCGGTCAATCATGCTCATAGTTACATACCCGATTACCCTAATGATAATTGGCGCATTCTGGGTGAAGGTGAATCCGGCGACTGTGAAGACTTTGCACTCACAAAAGCACAGGCACTATTAGATTTAGGTTATCCAGCTTCGGCAATTCACATTGAGGTTGGCGTGATTTCTTCATCCAGCGCCCACGCCTGGTTGGTAGTGCAAACAACTTCGGGCGATTATGCCCTAGATACTTCGCGGGACACGATAGTTTTGAACGCTTCCTTAGTACCTAGCGGTGGTGGATCTTTTTATGCTCGCAAGCGCCAGATTGGAATGAATTGGGCATCTATATCACCTTTTGCATGGCTAGAAAGTGCGACTAATGATGATGAGTATTTTTATCTTTACATTCTCGATCCGCTTTTAAATATAATTTACGCAATGTTTTATGTTTCCAGTATTGAATATACGGATTGGGGGGGTGACTTTGTGGTTCCTTTGTCTGTTAATTTTTCAGAGGATAATAACAGTATCTATATTTGTTACAATATTTCTAGCGACACCAGCGTAAGATACGAACTAAACCTTAATGAAAATAAGGTAAATATTGTTTCTGTCACGCCGGGAGATTTCGGTTATGTTAAAAGAGACGGAACTTTGTGGCCAATTCCGCCGATTATTGGTTTTTGGGCGCGTAATTGCGGAGTGTTTTCTCATGATGGTTATTATGAATATTTCTACCACCTACCATACACGCTTCAATTTTGGTACGCAACATGGATTCTTAAAAAAACTGAGTCCAGCGAATCTTTTAGTATATGGGTAGAAGGCGGTCTTTTTTCCCAACAGTCGCCTTTTGGTGAGTTACGTACGGGAGAATACCTTCTTCCAGAGTCTTGGATTGAAATTGAAGCGCGTAATGAACTCATCCAATCTTTCGTATGGGGCGATGGTAGTAAAAGATTGTATAAGAATGGTGCATCTTGCTTAGGCGAAGTGATTGCCGCTGTCGGTACAACAGAAGCAAACCTTGTAGGGTTGTTTTATATACCAAGTACAAATAGGTTGACTGGATAAGGAGAAAGCAAAGCGAAGTAAAAATATAGGTACTAATAAGCCGTCCAACGACGGGACTTAAAAGCCTAAATTGTCGGAGCAATCCGGTGGTTTAGGCTTTTTTATTAACTAAAAAAGGAGAACGATATGAAAACGAGATTACCGTTAAAGACAAGAATTTCTGCTGAATTAATCAGCAAGCCATCTGTTAAGTCCATTATTCCCATTGGTTCATGGTGGGAATTTGAGCAATGGAGACAGGGGAAACTAATCGACCAGTGGGCGCAGAAAAACGTGAACACCACGGAAGGTTTGAATTACTTTTTGAATGTAATGTTTTTTGATGAAACACCTATCGCATCTACTGATTGGTTTATAGGTTTGTTCGAGGACGATTACACGCCGCTCATCACTAATACTTACGCCGTTCCCGGATTTACGGAAAGCGAAGCTTATGACGAACTGACCCGCGTACTTTATGTTCCCGCGGAGGCTACTGCCCGTCTCACAACCAATGTCTTAAGCAAAGCAACATTTACTATCAATGCTACAAAAACGATCTATGGAGCCTTTCTGTGTGGCGGTGGAACTGACGCAGAAGTGAAGAGCGACGTGGCAGGTGGCGGGGTTCTTTTTGCGTCCAGTAAGTTTGCAACGGAAAAAGAAGTTGTGGACGATGACGTTCTGATGGTTACATGCGCTATTCTTTTAGCGGACGTATAAAAAATGATACCTTCAGCGATACATCAAATATGGCTCGACGCGCCAATAGAAGACAGGGCAAAGCCTTATATGAAAACAGCGAAGCGAATGTCTTCAGAGTATCATCTTTGGACGAACGATAACGTCTGGCCGGTAGTGGGTAAAACACGTTCTGAATTTGCGAAATACTGGAACCTGGACGAAAAAAACGCTGTTTCTCTTGGGGACGTATTAAGAGTTCTTCTGATAAAGCAATTTGGCGGATTTTATCTTGATGCGGATGTAGAATTATTTAAACCTATATCCGTTTATCAAAATAATGCTTTTGTCATAACGACTACTCGACAACGGCTAAAGGCTCTTGAAGTCAACGACATAATGAATGAATGTTTTGGCGCAGAAAAAGATCACCCGCTTTTAATCTCAATAATCGCTGAAATGGAGCGCAGAAAAAATTCCACAGATCATTGGACAAAAAGAGTCGGATATTTAATGTTCGCCGAATCAACAGTTGCGTATAAAGGGAAGATTTTGCTTTTGACTTACGGGCAAACACGGGCGTTTGCGAAGCATTATCATTTTTGCTCATGGGTAGATAAATATGGTGATTTATAAATACTGGGCTTGGGCAGTTTGGTCAGGAGAAGAAACTTTGCCTCCAGAAGGTGTATATACTTATGGAATTTTCGGCCTGGGGTGGTATTCTTTTAACGACTTCAACAATCCGCCAGAAGGCAATTGGTGGTTTTGGTATACATCAGAGGCTTCAGAAGGATCTGAACCACCGGTAATACCCTCAGGCACAAAATATTGGGTTGGCGAAGGTGGAAACTGGAGTGATAGTAGCCACTGGGCATTAACTCCCGGAGGCATTGGCGGAAATCCTATGCCGGCTGCCGATGAAGTTGCTTATATCGACGCCCCCGCCGTTGGAGGGCAGACAATCACGATGGATGTTAATGTTACTTGTGCCGGTATAACCAGTAACTTCGGATATACGGGGCATGAATTTACCCTGGATTTTAACGAAAAAACAGTAAACGTGGGTTCTGTGACAATGGCTGATCACTGTATCAACCATGTTGATATATCAAACGCAGTTATTAATACTGCGAGTTGGCTAATTATGGAGGGGGTTTCGGTAACTGCCGCTGGATCAATAATTAACATTATCCAAAGAGACGGCCAGGGCTTTTTTGATGACCGGAACATGAATACTTATTGCGACTTGAATTTAAACTTTAAAGGTAAAAATGGTG
>JAQULX010000473.1 GCA_028718465.1 Dehalococcoidales bacterium
ATAACGGTGAAAAGTTCGCCGATATTGCCGCCGAGCTGTCTCTCGACCCGGCTTCCAAAGAAAAGAAGGGAGATCTGGGCTGGCTGCCGAAGGGAGTCTTGCCTTTGATTATCGGCAGCGGCCAGCTTCTGGAAGACCGGATTTTCCAAAGCGATTTCCCGATAGATACCCTGACCGGAGTTGATGACGCCGAAGTATATAAATATACCGGTTACTGGCTATTTAAGGTAACCGAGACCAATACTGAAAACGCAGAAGCCCATGTTTTCGCCATGCTGCTGCCCAGCGAAGAACAAGCCCTGGTGATCAAGGCTAAACTGGACGCCGGGGAAGATTTCGTAACCCTGGCGAAAGGAAACTCTCTGTGGACCGGGGCCGCAGAAAACGGGGGAGATCTGGGGCTTATCAAGGCCGGGACACTGAGCGAAGCTGCCGATGCGGTCCTTTTCCCGGAAGATACCGCCCAGTCTCTACCGCTGAATCAGGTCAGCGATCCGGTCCAGGACACCAATCAATATACACGGGGCGGCGTCTGGCTGGTACAGTTGATTACCGTCAACCCTGATATGGCTATTGAGGGCGATAACCGGACCCTCCTTGTCAATAATGCTCTGATAGAGTGGCAGGACCAGAAATGGGAGGAAAATCAGGGCAATTACGAAATAATTTTAACCGATGAACAGAAGGCTTACGCAGTTGAGGAAGCACAGAGCCGCTAGGCAAGCATAAGAGGAAAAGATGGATAGAAAAAGCATCGGCGTAGGCTTGATGGGAATGGGCGTAATCAGCGGGCAAGTAGCCCGGATATTGCGGAATAAACAAGCCCTGTTGGCCGAACAAGTAGGAATCCCTGTCGAACTTAAGAGAATCAAGGTCTTGCCGCAGGACTTGCAGCGCCCACTGGTCAAAGAGTTCGATTCGGCGCTTTTTACTACCGATGAAGACGATTTTTTTGCCACTCCCGGAATGGATATCGTAGTCGAAGCAATCGGCGGTGAGCACCCGGCATTTGAATACCATCAAAGAGCCTTATCGGCCGGGAAACACGTGGTGACCTCCAACAAAGAGGTCATCGCCAAACGTGGAGCCGAGCTGTTCACTTTAGCCCAGAAACATCAGGTCAATATACGTTATGAGGCCAGTGTCGGAGGAGGAATCCCGCTTATCAGCCCCTTCCTGTTCGACCTGGTGGCGAATAAGATCAACGGCATTTATGCCATTATCAACGGCACCACCAACTACATACTGACCCGAATGGCAAATGAAGGCGCTGATTTCTCGGCCGTCCTGAAAAACGCCCAGGAGCTGGGCTATGCCGAAGCTAACCCACGGGATGATATAGAAGGGATCGACGCCACTTACAAGCTGGCTATCCTCTCCTCTCTGGCCTTTCATACCCGCGTCCGGCCGGATGATATCCATCATGAAGGTATTTCCCGGTTGAGCAGCCGCGATTTCCGTTATGCTCAGGAACTGGGGTTTGCCATTAAGCTGCTGGCAATCGCCAAGCAGGATGACAAATGGATCGAGGTGAGGGTGCACCCGGTACTGATTTCCATTGATTCTCTGCTGGCCAGGGTAGACGGGGTCTATAACGCCGTCCTGGTGGAAGGCGACCTGGTAGGCAATGTACTTTTCTACGGGAGGGGCGCCGGACCCGACCCTACCAGCAGCGCGGTGGTTGCGGATATCATATCCGTAGCCCAGGATATCGGCCTTTCGATGGGAACGCGGATCAAATGGATGCCTAAAAAGAAAAATATCAAGCCGATGGCGGAGGTCATCACCCGTTACTATATCCGGATGACGGTAGCCGATCAGGCGGGGGTTTTAACTCAAATCACCCGTGTTTTTGGCGATAACCAGATCAGCATCTCCGCCTGTATCCAGAAAGAGACCGATCTGGCGGCGCAGACAACCGAGATCGTAATCACCACTCATCCGGCTAACGAGGCCGCCATTCAAAAAGCCATCGCCGAGATGGCGGAATTAAAAGTAGTAAAAGAGATCAGCAATTTTATCCGGGTGGAGGATTTATAAAACCTATGTCTAAGTCCGGAGTCCTTTTTAAATATAAAGAATATTTGCCTGTTACTTCCCGAACACCCTTGTTCACTATGGGAGAGGGAGATACCCCGCTGGTTAAATGTGACGTTCTGGCCCGGCAGGTGGGCTGCGCCGAGTTGTATTTTAAACTGGAAGGCTGCAATCCTACCGGCTCGTTCAAAGACCGGGGCATGGTGATGGCTATCGCCAAAGCCATGGAAGATGGCAGCAAGGCGGTCATGTGCGCCTCCACCGGCAATACCAGCGCTTCGGCGGCAGCCTATGCCGCCTATAACGGCTTGCAGCCGATAATCATCATCCCCAAAGGCAAAATCGCCCTGGGCAAGCTGGCCCAGGCCATTGTCTTCGGGGCCAAAATAGTAATGATCGACGGCAACTTTGACGAAGCTTTAAAAGCCGTCCGGGCGCTGACCGAAAAGCATCCGGTAGCTCTGGTTAATTCGATTAACCCCTACCGCATCGAAGGGCAGAAAACAGCCGCTTTCGAAATCGTTGACTACCTGGGAGAAGCTCCCGACTATTTGTTCATTCCGGTGGGCAACGCGGGGAATATCACGGCTTACTGGAAAGGATTTGTCGAATATCACAAGCTCGGCAAATCAAAGGTTTTGCCCAAAATGATGGGATTTCAGGCAGAAGGGGCCGCCCCGATAGTGCGGGGTTATCCGATCGAACACCCTGAGACAGTGGCCACCGCCATCCGCATCGGCAATCCGGCCTCCTGGACCAGGGCTACAGCGGCCAGAGATGAGTCAGGCGGACTGATTGACATGGTAAGCGATCAGGAAATCCTGGCGGCGCAGAGCTTGCTGGCAGCAAAAGGAGGCATTTTCGGTGAGCCGGCCTCCGAAGCTTCGCTGGCCGGACTGATTAAGTTGGCCCGGCAGGGAATGAGCTTCGCCGGAAAACGCATCGTCTGTATTATCACCGGCAACGGACTGAAAGATACGGAAATCGCCTTGAAAAACCCTCCTTCTATTTTGGAGCTTCCGGCTGACCTGTCTGTCATAGAGAAAGCTCTGGGCTGGGGATGAGAGGAACGGAGAGGAAAACAAATTGATAGATGAGGATAAAATAAAAAAAGCCATCACGATGATTATTGAAGCCATTGGAGAGGACCCTGGGAGGGAGGGACTGACGGACACTCCCCGGCGGGTAGCCGAAATGTATTCCGAGCTGTTTGCCGGTATCGGGACGGACCCCAGGGAAGAACTGAAGGTAGGTTTTGAAGA
>JAQULX010000474.1 GCA_028718465.1 Dehalococcoidales bacterium
CGTCCTGGTCCTGGTGGATGTTCTGGAAATGAAAAAGAACACGCTCAAGAATAACCCTCTTTATCAAGCCGTGTCAGCCAGAGGGAAGGAAAAGACCTTTCCCTTGCTTAGAGATATCAAACTATCTCAATGGGTCCAGTCCAGGGTGACGCAGAGCGGTGGAAGCATATCCCGCCAGGCTGCCAATATCCTGATGGATGCCATCGGCAGTGATTTATTTACCATGTCCAATGAGATCAACAAGCTGGTGGCATACACCGGCGGACGGATGATTGAGGAAAAGGACGTCCGGTTGATAGTCAGTGCCTCTCGCGAAGCCGATATTTTCGCCATGGTTGATGCAGTTGTCGATAAAAAAGCCGGGGCAGCGGAACAAATCCTGCAAGAACTGCTGCAAAGGGGAACAGCGGCGCAACTGATCCTGGTCCTCATTGCCCGGCAGATACAATTAATGGTCCAGATAAAAGATTTAAAAGCGCAAAGAAGGCCGGCTTCGGAAATCCAGTCAAAGCTGGGATTATACCCATCCCGCTGGGCGAAAATATCCGGTCGTTCGGATAGATACTCCCTGGACAGGCTAAAAGAGATTTATCAATCCCTGCTGAATACCGATCTGGCTGTTAAGACCGGCCGTTTCGACGGCGACCTGGCCCTCAGTATACTGGTGGCTGATTTGTGCCGGTAACTGAAGCGCCTTTTCAAGTGCTGTCAAGTTAGAGCCGGATGGGGCTCCTTTTTTCCGGCGGTGGGGGTCGAGGGGGGAGGGGACGGAATTATGATTAAAGATTAAAGAGTAAAGATTAAAGAGTAAAGATAAAAGATTAATGATTAAGGAAGGGGAGAGGGACCACCCCGCCCTGAGACCCTTCGTCGCCTCAGAAGAGAGGGGGTGAGGCTCCTCCAGGGTGACAGGGAAATGATGGTTTGGGCGGGCGGTTCTCCGGAACCGCCCCCTACAATATGGTTTATTGACATCAGGCGAGGCTTTCGGCATGGCATTACAGGCCCCAGGCATGACAAGAGAAGGGAAGATGCTTCGCCTGCCTCCGGCAGCCTCGGGTGTGACATGCCGGAGAGGAATTTGCTTTCCATTCGGGCTAAATGCTATATTTAGGCTTAGGTTCAGGCTTAGGCTTAGGCTTGACAACAAATCGCGTTGCGTGTTAGTATTCTTTTTCAAGAAATACCTAGAGACTCTAGGTATATCACGGGTTGGTAAATGACAGAACAAGGCCAAATTGAGTATTATCAGCTAACTGTCGGTTATGAGTTCCCCCCCCGGAGCTATCATCTGGACAGCTCGATGGTTTCTCTTTATCTGGAGGCTGTCGGGGAGTTCAGCCATTTATTCCGTCAGGATAACCTGGTCCCTCCTATGGCGGTAACAGCCTTTGCTATGTCGGCGCTCTCGCAGGCGGTAATTATGCCTCCAGGCACTATTCATGTATCGCAGGAACTGGACTTTCTGCATCTGGTGAGGGTAGGAGATACCATAACCTGTTATTCCAGAGTGAGCCGGAAAGTGGATAGAGGGGGACTGCGCCTGATGAATACCGATATCACAGTCTTGAATCAGGACCAGGAAAAAGTCCTTACAGGGCGGGTCGGTTTTGTTCTGCCCGAACCGGAAAAAGAATAAAATAAAATTGATATGGAACTGAAAATTACTGATTTACAGGTCGGTCTGGACCTTCCTGAGATACGAAAACAGGTTACCCAGGAAGATGTGAACCGGTATGCGAATGCCAGCGGGGACTTCAATCCGATTCATATCGATGAAGAATTTGCCCGGAAAACTCCAGCAGGCGGCACCATCGCCCACGGGATGTTGATACTGGCATATGTATCTCAAATGATGACCGCCGTTTTTGGGGAGAAGTGGCTTACCGGCGGCAGGTTTAACGTCAGGTTTAAAACTCCGGCCCGCCCGGGGGATGTCGTAACAGTCCGGGGCAAAGTGGAGAAAGTACAGGAAAGCGGCGGGCAGCTAACGGTGAACTGCTCCGTACTTTGTTCTAACCAGAAAAGTGAAGCCGTGATTACCGGTGAAGCAATAGTCCGCATTCCGGTTGAAGGATGAAAGTCCTTCGGCTATGCCAGCGGAGCAGGCATCCGGTATTACCTTTCCGGTTTCTCCTCTCTGCAAGGACGGAAGATTTCACATAATGCAATCCCACCCCTGGGGAGATGCAGGTGAAGGGGGTGGCTGGTTTCCGGACCAACTCCGGAATAGTCAGAATGAGGGGCCGGAAGGGATTTTAACCATAGCGAGGATTAAAAAGATGAAAATATCTGTTGATGCCATGGGCGGTGACTACGCTCCTGTCGATGTTGTAAAAGGCGCTGTGATGGCTGCCAGGGACTCCGGGACCGGCATTATTCTGGTCGGCCAGCAGGAAAAAATAAAAGAGGAACTCGCCAAATACGACACTTCCGGTCTGGATATTGATATTGTGCATACCGACGAGTTCCTGGTAGAAGGCGAACAGCCGGCTTACGCCCTGCGGACCAAGCGGAAAGCCTCCATCGCCATTGCGACCAAACTGGTTAAAGACGGCCAAGCCCAGGCTGTCTTCAGTGCCGGACCCACCGGGGGCGTTATCGCTGCCGCGCTGGGAATTCTGGGCATGGTGGAAGGGATCTCCCGGCCAGTGCTGGGCGGCCCGTTTGTCGCTTTTGCCCCCAGGACCGTGATTATGGATGTCGGCGGCAACGTGGATGTGCGCCCGGACCAGCTTCTGGACTTTGCCATTGTGGGAACAGTTTACGCCAGGACTCTGTTAAATGTGCCTGACCCCACTGTAGGCATTCTCAGCGTGGGTGCTGAAGAAGGAAAGGGCAACGAGCTGGTGAAAAATGCCTTCCCATTATTTAAGAAGAGCGGCCTCAATTTTATCGGCAATGTCGAAGGATATGATATCCCTACCGGCAAAGTCAATGTTATAGTTTGTGATGGTTTTGTCGGCAATGTCCTGGTAAAATTCTATGAATGCCTGGGACATATCGAAGCCAGGTGGCTGGAATCTCAGCTCAAGGGCAAGCTGCCGGAAAATGATATTAAAGAGATTTGCGCCAGTTTGTTGAAAATGACAAATGCGGCAGATGCTGCCGGCGGCGGCCCCATCTGGGCGGTGAACGGACTGGCGATCAAGGCCCATGGACGTTCCAGATACGACGCGATTGCCAGCGGTCTGGCAGGGACCAGGGCTTTGATCGAAAAGGATATCGTCGGCGCTTTGAAGACCGAGCTTCTGGCTATCCGGTCCCGTTTGAATGT
>JAQULX010000475.1 GCA_028718465.1 Dehalococcoidales bacterium
TCCTGCTGCTCGGAAGTGCTACGCCCGATGTTGAAAGCTATTTCCGGGCATTGAACGGCGAGTACCGCTTATTGGAGCTTGTTGAGCGGGTCACGCCGGATGAGGGGTCTCCACTGCCGCAGGTTGAAATAGCTGATCTGAGAGCAGAGATGAAAGCCGGTAATCTCAGTCTTTTCAGCCGCCCGCTTGCCGACTCGATTAATTCCGCCTTGAATAACAATGAACAGGTCTTGCTTTTTCTCAACCGCCGGGGAACGGCCAGCTTCGTGGAATGCCGGGACTGCGGCTTTGTAGTCCGCTGTAAGCGCTGCGATGTCCCAATGAGCTATCATTTTACAGAAGAAAGGCTGATTTGCCACCAGTGCAACTATCATATCAAGGATCCCGAGAAATGCCCATCTTGCCGGAGCCGGAGGATAAAATATCTGGGGGCCGGCACTGAAAAGCTGGAACAGGAGGCCACCAGGGTTTTTTCCGGCGCCAGAATATTGCGCTGGGATAGTGATTCCGTAAGAGGTCGGGGCCAGACTCACCGGCAGATCTTTGACAGGCTTAAGTCTGGAGGTGCCGATATCCTGATCGGGACCCAGATGGTTGCCAAGGGCCTGGACTTGCCTGGTATAACCCTGGTAGGCGTTGTTTCTGCTGATGTTGCCCTGAATATGCCGGACTTCCGGGCAAACGAAAGGACCTTTCAACTGCTGAGCCAGGTAGCCGGGCGGGCGGGGCGGGGAGCCGCCGGCGGGAAAGTGATTATCCAGACTTATTCTCCGGAGCATTACGCCATTCAGTCTGCTGCTGGACATGATTACCTCCGGTTTTATCAGAAGGAAATAGCTTATCGCCGCGATTTACATAATCCTCCCTTTAGCAGGCTGGCCAGGCTGGTCTTCAATCACCCTGATAACGAGCGTTGCCGGGAAGAGGCGGAGAGAGTTAAGCGGCTGCTGATGGAAGAAAGAGACTCCAGAGGCGTCAGCGGAGTCAGCCTGGTCGGTCCGGCGCCGGCTTATATTCAGCGGGTGCGGGGAAAGTACCGCTGGCAGCTTTTCCTTCGTGCGCCGGACCCGTCTTCTTTTCTGGCCGAAATCCCTTTTCCCGGGGGGTGGGTTCTGGATATCGACCCCGTAGGAACGCTTTAATATTTACCTGCTTGGCTAACTTTCTATTAGGAATTCCGTTATATTATACGACCGGATTCTTTTGGGCGATAATACCGGGCTGTTGTAATACTTCCGGTGGTCCGGCGTATATTAATATGAGGACCGGCCCGGGGGTGTGTTTTTTAACCGGCGCTGTTTCCCACTAACCTGAAGGAGTTACTGAAATGAAGAAACTCACAATTGTCGGGCTGATAATGATAGCCATACTTCTGGCATCCGTGTCCTGTGCCGGTGCCGCCAAACCTCGGACTTCCAGCGTCCCCATGCCCACCACCTCGGCCTCCGCTTCGGCGCCGGGATATCATGACGAATCCCGTGGGCCGATGCCGCCAGTGACCACCACAGCGCCGGCTTATGGAGGCGCCGTACCTTCGCCTGGTTCCACTCCTGTATATCAATCACCGGCTTCTGTCGACCGCATGGTGATTCGCACTGGCAATATGGAACTGGTAGTAAGTGAAGTGGCTTCAGCCCTGGACAGCATCGGCAGTCTGGCTGTCGAGTCCGGCGGATACGTCGTGAATTCCCAGAAATGGAAAGAAGGTGAGCGCAACATCGGGACTATCTCCATCCGGGTGCTTGCCGAAAATTATGATGCGGTCGTCGCTGCCATCAGGGGGCTGGCGAAGAGCGTCACCAGTGAGTCCACCTCCAGCCAGGACGTCACCGAGGAGTATGTAGACCTGGATTCCAAAGTAAGGAACTTGGAAGCTTCGGAAATCCAGCTTTTGAAAATAATGGAGACGGCCGCTGAAACAGATGATATCATCAAGATTCAACGTGAGCTTACTAACGTACGCGACCAGATAGAACAGGCTAAAGGTCGCATGCAGTTTTTGCAGCGCACTTCTTCTACTTCACTGATTCAGGTCAGACTTAATGAGGCCATGCTGGACCTGAAATTCAGTGCGGATAAAGTCAGGGTAGCCACCGATGAGAACATCCGGTTTACCACTGAGGTCGCCGGCGGATTTGCTCCCTATAACTACCAATGGTACTTCGGAGACGGCGAGACCAGCGTCGAGAGTTCTCCCTCTCATTCTTATAAAAAGGCGGGAACATATACGGTATCTCTAAAGGTAACCGATGATAAGGGTTATACCAATTCTATCTCCAGAAATGAGTATATCTCCATAATCGAAAGCTGGAATCCGGGCAAAACTGCC
Organism: Dehalococcoidales bacterium; assembly: GCA_028718465.1. The sequence continues at coordinate 2,330 of JAQULX010000475.1, forward strand.
CAAAATGCCTGGGAAGGCTTTACCTCGTTCGGCCGCGGCCTGGTCAATGCCTTGATCGTCCTGGGTGTATTCAGCCCGGTCTGGATTGTTATCGGCGCCATTGTCGGGCTGGTAATTTATAAGAAAAGGAAGAAACCATAGACCTTTTTATCGGAGGTTGCTATATAATAAGTTAAGCCATTATTAAAGCAAAATAATTTTAGGAGTTTAATATGCCTCCGATATTTAAAGCCTTGACTTCGATTAGCGTCTGGATACTGTTTTTAACCGGCTGTCTGTCGATATTGACCTCTTTGCCGATCCCCTTCGTTTCGGAAGGGGACTGGCAGCTTCTGACAGTGGGTGTTGTTAGTATAATATTGTCCCTGGTGGCTGTCAGGATTAGAAAAACTCTCGGATGAGGCATGGTTCAATATTCCTTAATCATTAATCATTATTCCGTCCCCTTCCCCACAGGGCGGGGAAACAAAATCTCATTGGAAAATGGAAAGGCCATGGAGAATAGTCTTGTTCCAGTTCAGGTGATCCGGGACATGAGGTAAAATATATAAAGGGCAGCCGGGAGCTATTCGGATGCGGAGAAAGGATAAATTTCTATTGCATGAAAACCCAGGTTATGCGGAAAAAAGACGGGACTGCGAATAAATGGGGAAAAAGAGTTCCGATAAGCCAGGGATGGCAGCTTGTTTATTTTATTCTGGCTCACGTTCTTATTTTTGCCCTGCTTTTTGAAACCGTTTACACTATCCAGTACAGCCCTGCCGGTCTCTATTTCGATTATGCCTCCTGGGTACTGGAAGGCAATGTTCCCTACCGGGATTTCAACCTGGAGTATCCTCCCCTGGCCTTGCTTTTCTTCGTCCTGCACGGTCTTTTGGCCGATAATTACATTCAATTAGCCGTTCTGTTCCGGCTTGACGTCTTGATTTTCAGCGTGCTCGGTCTGCTGGAGCTGTATGTTCT
>JAQULX010000476.1 GCA_028718465.1 Dehalococcoidales bacterium
CGGAGAGAAGGGGTCAAAAAACTCCTGAAGTCTGGGGTTTTGCTTGTCGGACAGCACGTAGTACTTGCCGCGCTCGAAGCCAAGGTTCAGGTACTTAACGAACTGTGACTCCTTATCACCGCTGGTATCGGCCTCGTCCATGATAAGGATGCCCCGCCAGCGATTATTAAGGCGGGCAATACCGCTGAAGGTGCTGGCGCCGCTGGCGAAGACGGGATAGAAACATAGATCGCCGATTACCTTTTGGGTACGGCTCTTACCTTTTCCGGTGTCTGCCAGGAACCGGAGGTATCCCAGCGTCTTGACCTTGGTGTAAAACCAGGTGAAAAGGATGTAATAAATACATAGCTCAAGGTCCATCTCCGGGAGATCAATGTAGCTGGCGAGGTGCTCTTTTATCCTGGTGTAGAGCTCGTCGGGGCTGAGCAGTCTGACGGCGGTTATATTCTCATCCGGCATGCCCACGATATCGATTTCCTTGCCCTCTATCTTAGGTAGCGAACGTGGCTTGACCGTCTGTCCGGATAAGGGTAGCTCTGCTGCAATTTTCACCTTACCCTGGTCATCCAGATAGGCAAAGCCGTAGTCTTCGCCGTATTGCCTTACTTCGAGATAGAGTCGGTGGTTAAAGTAAAGGTAGTTTCGCTCAAGCTCCTCCGGTTCCTCAGTGGTTGTAGCTTCTTCAGCCGGCACCGCCAGAGCCTTCAAATCCGCCAAAGTGTGGCTACCGGCAAGAAAATCATCGACTCCGGTCTTGGAGCCATTATCTCCCATGGGTAGAAGCACAATAGATACACTGGACTTCTTTCGTTTGAGAAACTCCGCCAGTCTTTTAACCGCCTGAGAAACGCTCGGGTTGGTGGCGTAGTCCGAATCGGGAGCAAGATATACCTGACGGTCATTCAGGGCAATACTGTCAAAGTCAGAAGACACCGTTATGCCGCCGAAGCTATTCTTTGCCCTCCAGTTCCAGATACCTGTCAGGTCTACGACACACTCTCCCTGAGAGGCCAAAGCATCACCTTTTTTCACGCCCTCGGTAATCCACAGGAGAACGTTTGGGTCGGCCAGTAGTTTCTGGCAAGATGGCGGGCAGTCCAGCCGGTTGGCGGCGCCTCTCGGCGTCTCGTATTTGATCGGCCTACCCTTGCTGTTAAGCCTGGGACTGTCCGGTCGGAACTGGTAGCCGACGATACTATTGCCGTCAATACCCCAAAGCGGGATGAGGATGCCCGGAACATGGCACTGCTGTTTACTGAACCCGAGAGTTTCCAGTTGCTTCCGGCCTGCTATGGTCTGATAACCGCGCTGGTCTATGAATTCCAACAATATCGCTGACTTTTTCAGGTGATCCAAATGATGTGGTGAAAGCTGCGAGCCGGCATCATTTGGATCTATGTTTGAGATGGCAACCGTTCCAACATCGGCAGGCATCGATTAACCTGCCTTTCCATCGAATTCTCCGATAGTTCCCTGGTTGCATTCAGCAAGCCACCGTTCGAAGGCAACCACAGGGATAAGATAACGGTCGCCTACTTTCACACAGGGAATCACGCCTTTCTTTATCTGTCGCCTTACCAACTGGCTGCATATACCAAGTTTTTCGGCTACCTCGTCGACTGTGAGGACTTTTCTTTCCTTCTCCATTTTTCAAGAAACCTCCAGGAATTATTGCTTGATTTTATTTGCTTTTAGGTTATAATATGTTAATATAATACATTGGTCAATTAGTGCGTTTCACAATAAAGAATAAAAATAATACGTGTGAAAATACTAAAAACGCAGGAGGTTATGATACATGACACAACCATCCTATAGAGAAGGCCGAACCAAGGTTACGGAAGAAATCAAGAGAACCGCCTCCCGTCTGGTAGATCAGGATAAAGACTGGGAAAACAAGAAGAAACATCCCAGCAGGTGGTACCGCACTGAAACCGCCAGGATATTAGGACTGGATGAAGATAGCAATCCCTCGTTGCGTAGTTATGAGGAACTGGTCAGGGATGTCAGGAAAAATGCCCGGGTTCAAAACCCTGTTGATAAGCCCTGGAACACAGCGTTGCTAAATAGTGAAACGCTGGTCCCGGATTTAATCCCCTGGATTGTTGGGGTGCAATACCACCTGAAGCAGTATCTGTCAAAGCCTCTGACCATCCGCGAAGTTAAGTGGTTTACACGGCTTTTTGGATTCAGGGAATATATCAAGCCTTTACCGGAAATGGAGACCGATTCGGACCTCAGGTCGCGGTTTATATCCAATATGCTGGCTACTTGGGCCCAGATATATGCTGAAAGGGAAAAGGTGGATGATATCGCTGGCATACAAGAGCCGGATTATTCGGATTTGGACATTGCTATCATAGACAGCGATTTTTCTGCTATACGGGAGTATTCCGATGAAAAATTAAGTGATCAAGTTCACAGTCTAATGGGCAAGCAAAAAAGGCTGACCGAAAGCCAGTGGACAAAAATCCAGGAAGGATGGACGTTGCCTTCACTGAAGCATAATATCTTGATTTTGGAATCCAGAATTCTGCGACATTCCCTGGGTGATCCCGACATGACCACTGAATACATCAGAGCCTATCACAATATGCTATTCAATTATGATTACGGACGTTATGAAGAAGATTATGGAGCTACTTATCAGCAGAGGATCGACGCTTTTATGAATATTCGAAAAAAGATACTTGAAACGCCAGAAGATGATATTCAGCTAATCAACTCTGTGTTCTCAGAATATGAATTGTGGTGGGAAAAGTCGTGGGGTAGTAAGAAGGGAACAAGAATCGCCAAGAAGGAGGGTAGCTAAAATGAGAGGCACCATAATTAAGCGTGGAGATTCGTATCGCATCAGGGTTTCTCTGGGGAAGGATCCAACTACTGGTAAATATGCTTCTTATTTCGAGACATTCAATGGTGGCAAGCCCGAAGCGGATAAAAGGCTCCGGGAATTGCTAACAGCACTTGATAAGGGAGTTTTTGTCAAACCGGTTAAAGATACGTTGGGTGAATACTTGAAATCATGGTTGAGGGATTACTGCCGACCAAACCTGTCGTTCAGGACGCATGAATTATACTCGTATATATGCAATAAGCACTTAATGCCCAAATTGGGTAATAAACGCCTGGTAGATATAAGACCACACCATTTACAGCGCTTATATGCTGAGAAGGCGGAATCCGGCTTGAGCAATCGGACCGTCCAGCTTATTCACGTTACACTTCATAAAGCCTTGAAAAATGCGGTAAAGACAGGTTTGCTGGTCAGGAATGCCGCTGAGTCTGTCG
>JAQULX010000477.1 GCA_028718465.1 Dehalococcoidales bacterium
CCTGGGAGACCGGGACGTCATCCCGATCAATTTCCCTACGCTTTCCCAGGATGTTAAAACCGGTACTACCATCCTGGTTGATGACGGCGCAATTCAATTAAGAGTTGAGAAAATCCAGGACAAGGACGTTATATGCAAAGTGATTGTGGGTGGGGTAGTGACAAAGGGTCGGGGAGTAGTGGTACCCGGTGTGAGGGTGTCGGAGCCTTTCTTGACCTCGATTCTCCGGGAGAACCTGGACTTTGCCGTTCAACAAAATCCCGAATACATCGCTTTGTCCTTTGTTAATACCCCTGAAGATGTTGAGCAGGTAAGAGAAATCCTGCGTCAAAAGAAGTCCGATATTCCTATCATCTCTAAAATAGAACGCGCGGAAGCGGTCAAAAACTTTAACCGGATTCTGGATGTCAGCGACGGTATAATGGTGGCGCGGGGCGACCTGGGCGTCGAAATCTCTTTGAAGGACGTTCCGATTGTCCAGAAAGAGATCATCCGTAAATGCAACGTCGCCGGAAAAACGGTTATTACAGCCACGCAAATGCTCGAATCGATGGTCAATGCCGCCAGGCCCACCCGGGCGGAAGTCAGCGATGTCGCCAACGCTATTCTGGACGGTACGGATGCCGTGATGCTCTCGGCGGAGACCTCTATCGGCAAATACCCGGTGCAAGCTGTTAAAATGATGTACTCTATCGCCCTGGAGACGGAACGTCATCTGCCTTATGAGCAGCTTATTGTGCAAAAGGGCCAGTGGCTGGTAAACCAGACCGATGAGTTAATAAGCTACAATGCCTGTTATACCGCCCTTGTGTTGAAGGCCGCCGCCATAGTCGCTTTTACCCATACTGGAAGCACTGCCCGCAGGGTATCCAAGTACCGCCCCGGCGTCCCCATCGTCGCCGTTACGCCCATTAAGGAGACTGTCGGCAGGCTGATGCTTTATTGGGGCGTCCAGGCGCTGCAAATGGACACTTCTTCCGGAATGGAAGATATGTTCAGAGACAGCGTAAAGGTGGTCAAGGATCTGGGAATTGCCCGGCCGGGTGATTTGATAGTGATTACTGGTGGAATCCCGGTGGGAATCCCCGGCTCCACTAATATGCTCAAAGTCCAGCGGGTGACGTAATAGCACACTGGCAAAGCCGGCGTCCGGAATCCTTCTCTCAATCTAAAAGCTAACCGCTATAAGCTTGAAAACTACCTGGCTTTTCCCTGACTGGCGACGCTTTCTATTGCTTTCCGGATTTCTTCCGGACTGCCCAGGTAATAGTGTCTTGTGGGCTTCAGACTATCGTCCAGCTCATATATCAGCGGGATTCCTGTGGGGATATTCAGGCTGGCGATTTCTGAGTCCGGTATATCGTCCAGGTACTTTACCAGCGCTCTCAGGCTGTTGCCGTGAGCGGAAATGATCACCTTTTTACCTTCTTTGATAGCGGGGGCCAGCGTATCGTGCCAGTAAGGCATAAAACGGGAGATGGTATCTTTCAGGCTTTCGGACAGGGGTATCTCTTCAGGTCGCAGTTCCTTATACCGGGGGTCATTCCCCGGATTGCGCTCGTCATCAACGGCCAAAGGCGGAGGCGGTATATCGTAGCTCCGCCGCCAGATGAAGACCTGCTCCTCTCCGTATTGGGCCGCCATCTCGGATTTATTCAGTCCCTGCAAAGCGCCGTAGTGTCTCTCATTCAACCTCCATGACCGCCACACCGGAATCCACATCAGGTCCATTTCATCCATGATGATCCACAGGGTGCGGATGGCTCTCTTCAGGACCGAGGTGTAGGCGACATCGAAAGTGTAACCCTCATCTTTCAGAACGCGCCCGGCATTCCAGGCCTCGTCTCGGCCTTTTTCAGATAAGTCCACGTCGGTCCATCCGGTAAAACGATTTTCTTTGTTCCAGGTGCTCTCGCCGTGTCTGACCAGTACCAGTTTGATCATAATATAATATCTCCTCTGGTTTATTATAAAACATCCGGTGCTCAAGCTTAAACCCCGATCTTTGTTAACAGTGTCTGATCATTCCATCATCCCCCTGTCACCCTTGAGGAGCCTCACTCCCTAATACCCTTCCTTGATCATTAATCAGTGGACCATGAGCCAGGGACGACTGAACCCCGGCCGAGCAAACCCTGGTCACCTTACCTACTTGCGCAGGCCGTGGGTGACCCGGCCCTGGCTACCACAGACGTAAGGTAAGTTAATCTTTAATCGTAATTCTGTCCCTTTCCCCCGAAGGGTCTCAGGATGGCGGGACTCAATGCGCTCCCCTGCATGTTAAAAAACCCTCCGCGCAAAGCGGAGGGTTTTTTAACTGACCGGGAATATCTCTTCCTGCCGGTGTCTAGCTGGCCTGTTTCGATTTCAAAGCGACGATTATATAGGCCTTGGCGCCGACCACATCTTTTACGGATGGTATTTTTTGTAGAATACTCACCAGCGGCATAGGGCTGGCGGCGTCTACCTCGATCCAGGCGCTGCCGTCTTCCGATCCGCCCCTGGCGGTGATGCGGAGGCCGTCGGTTTTCGAAAGATGCCTCTCCAGGATTCCTATCTGCTCATTGTCGACGGGCGGTGTAATATCTATCCTCAATTTACCGCTGTAAATCTGACCCTGCTCATCGAATCGCATCGAATTGGATTTGCTCTGCGTGCTGCTGTTTTCGGCGGTTTCTCCATGTTTATTGTTATAAACAGGCTGAGCCGGAGTCGGTTCGCTGGGCTGTGCCTTTTCCTGGACTTTCTCCTGGGAAACAGCCGGAGGAGTATTCGCCGGAACCTGAGTTGGACTCTGATTCGAGGTCGAATGAGAGCCGTTGACAGGAGCATTATCCTCAGTAGCTTTCAGGTTGAATTCGTCGTTCCCGATAACTTGCTGCATTCTTCGCTGGATTTCCATCATGAACCGGTTCGATTCTGCAAGCTGGGCGCTGACTTTATTCTTGGCGGCATTAACAATATCCTCGGCATCTTTGCGTGCTTTTTGGAGAATCTGGTTTGTTTCTGTTTCAGCGGCGCGTTTGGCATTCGCGACTGCGGCAGAAACCAGGTCTTCACTTTCTTTCTGAGCCCGCGTTTTAGCCTGCGCGATAATATCCGCTGCTTCTTTTTCTGCATTCGCAGCAGCTACCTTTCTGGCGGCCTCTTTTATTTGTTCTGCCTCCAGAACTGCCTTTTCTTTTATCTCAGTGGCCGATCTGTTTATCTCCTGGGCTTTCTTTTCGGCCTCTGCCATGTATTGCCCGGATATTTGAGTAGCTTCTTTATTGGCTTCAGCTAACAGCCT
>JAQULX010000478.1 GCA_028718465.1 Dehalococcoidales bacterium
CCTCCTGGCTGACGTGGCCGATGGCTGCCATGGGGACCTCTTTCATCAGCTTAATGAACTCGGCCTCATGTGCCGGGTCCACTTCCACCAGGAAGCGGCTGTTGGACTCAGAGAAGAGTATAAAATCATCACGGTAGAGCAAACGGGTGCGAGGTACGTTCTTTAAATAGACGGCTGCTCCCAGGCCGCCGGAGAACGCCATTTCTGCTATCGCCACTCCCAGACCGCCCTCGCTGCAATCATGGCAGGCTGTGACCAGTCCCTTCTCAATCGCCATGCTTAAAGCTCCCATGATATGGCGGGACTGATAAGGATCAACAATAGGCACGTTGTTGCCGATGGCACCGTGAGCGGCGAAATACTCCGATCCCCCCAGCTCGTTGCCCGTCATTCCAAGTATATACAACGCATCCCCGATGCGCTTCAGGTCCATCGAGACCGTTTTGTTCACATTTTCCATTACTCCGATAGCCGATACCAGGAGGGTATGCGGGATGGATATTTTCCGATCCTCAAATTCAAATTCATTATTCAAGCTGTCCTTGCCGGAAATGAACGGTACCTCGAAAGCAACCGCCATATCATGACAGGCCTGGGCCGCTCTGACCAGGGCCCCCAGCATCTCCGGGCTGCTGGGTGAACCCCAGCAGAAGTTATCCAGAAGGGCCACTTTCTTTAGATTGCCCCCCACGGCGATCACCTGCCGCAGTGCTTCATCAATGGCGGAAGCTGCCATCCAGTAGGGATCGATATCACCGTAGCGGGTATTGATCCCGTTGGCTACGATCGCGCCCATATCCGAGCTGAGTATTGGGCGAATTATTGCCGCATCCCCGGGCCCATCGTTATTCGCCCCCACCAGGGGCTTGAGAACGCTCCCTCCCTGGACCTCATGATCATACTGGCGGATCACCCACTCCTTGCTGCAGGTGTTCCAGGAGCCCAGGATAGACTTCAACTCAGTCTCCAGGTCGACCGGCGTGAAGTCAGGTTCATCAAATCTCGGCTGGTTCCAGGCGGCCTGAGCCTGAAACTGCGGAATGCCTTTATGTAAAAATGCCATATCCAGGTCGCAGACCATCAAGCCCTGGTATTCGAGCTGGAGACGTTTATTGTCGGTGAACTCGCCGATGACGGCGGCTTCGACATCCTCAGCAGAAAACAGCTTGAGAATAGCATCAATATTATCCGGGGGCACCGCCAGGACCATACGTTCCTGTGCCTCGGATATCCAGATTTCGGTGTAAGAGAGTCCGGCATATTTCAGGGGCACCTTCTCCAGGTTGACGTGAGCGCCGGTATCCTCCCCCATCTCCCCTACCGCCGAAGACAGACCGCCGGCGCCGCAATCAGTAATGCGGGAATACAACCCCAGGTCGCGCGCCTGGAGCAGGACATCCAGCATTTTCTTTTCAACAATCGGATTGCCGATCTGCACCGCCGAGAACGAAACCTCCCCGGACTTGTGATCAAGCTGGACGGAAGAGAAAGTGGCTCCGTGAATGCCGTCCCGCCCGGTGCGGCCTCCCACCACCACAATCAGGTCGCCGGGCTTGTGCTTTCCCCGCTGGGCATACTTTTTGGGCATCAGGCCGACCGTGCCGCAGAAAACCAGCGGATTGCCCAGGTAACGCTCGTCGAAAAGAACCGCGCCGTTAACAGTTGGAATACCCATGCGGTTGCCATAATCGGCCACTCCTGCCCGGACGCCCTTGAAAATACGCCGCGGATGCAGTACCCCTTTCGGCAGCTTGGCATAGGGGAAGTCAGGTGGAGCGAAACAGAAAACGTCAGTATTCAAAATGGGCTTGGCTCCCAGTCCGGTGCCCAAAGGATCACGGATAACCCCTCCAATACCGGTGGAAGCGCCGCCATAAGGCTCGACCGCCGAAGGATGATTATGGGTCTCGACCTTGAAACAGAGAGCCCAATCCTTGTCGAACTCAATAACACCGGCATTATCCTCAAAAACGGATAGACACCAGGGCTTGTTCAGATCTTTGGTTGCCTTGATGATGGTACTCTTGAGCAGATTATCAATCTCGGTGCCATTAAAATTATATTTACCCTTGAAGGTCTTATGCACGCAGTGTTCCGACCAAGTCTGAGCCAGGGTCTCCATCTCCACATCAATGGGGTCCCGCCCTTCCTTGCGGAAATATTCCAGTACGGCAGCAAACTCTGTTTCACTAAAGCCGTACTGCCTGCGGGCTTTTTCCCGCTCATCCGGAGATGCTTCCAGCAACGGAACTTTGATAGAGACCAGGGTGTATTGAGGATTCTCCGGAAACTGTGTAATATCTTCATTAACAACATGCTGGATGATGGGATTCACCAGTAGACGGGAAGCGATGGTGTCCAGATCGTTCTGACTGATCTCCCCGCGAAGAAGGTACCGCCTGGCGGTGGCGACTGCCCGGACGTTGGGAATTCCCAGGTCCTGGATGGCCTTCATCACGCTGTCCTTTACGGGGTCGGTCACTCCTGCGTTATAGGCCACTTCCACCACCCGGTAACCGTTAAGAGCGCTTTCAGGTTCTCCAGGTCCGGACCGGTATTCCTGGGTGACACTGTCCGCCAGCAGATGTTTGCCGATAAGATCGACTTTCTCCGGCGACAGATGCACGTCCAACCAGTAGACGTCTACGATCCTGGCCTCGGTAACTGAAGTTATACCGAGATCGTGAATATCTTTCACCAGCCCCCGGCCGGCGGGGTCGGGCAAATGGGATTTTAAGCTTACTTCGATTCTATGCATGAATTCACACCTTCATTTCTCGCCTATCATGCGAGTTGCCTTTTCTCTCCAGCGGCAATCCAGTAGCCTGACCCTGAACAAGGTTGAAATGCTCCACCTCACTGAGGTCCTCCGGCATTCTGCCAGGAGCAAAAGTGACGCGGGTCTCCTCCACAGTATGACAGCCGAATTATGGTCATGCTGGAGGCCTGCCGATCCTTCCTTAAATACGCCGCTGTAAACAATGATTGCGGATGCCCCTCAGGTGCTCAAAGCACCCGGGATGGTAGTATAGCATTTGAAATATAGAATTTGTTTCGTATTTCCTGTTCTGGATGATATTTCTTCGACCTGGCGTTTCCTTATTAACACAACTATTTTAACTGAAATCGGGAAAATTATAAATACGTGCTATAAATGTTTGGACTTTAGACAAAATTGGTCTAAAGATTTTACAAAAAATAAGAACTGCGTAAAACTTATCTTGTGAAGCTCGCTGATAGCGAAAATAAGCTTTCGCAGTTCCGCTATTCATTATACAACGAGC
>JAQULX010000479.1 GCA_028718465.1 Dehalococcoidales bacterium
CGGAATTACCTGTCCTTTATCCGCCAGGCCGCCGGCCAATATCAGCACCATATCGTTGGTACTGGTATCGCCGTCCACGGATATCATATTGAAAGAGGCGTCCACCGCTTTTTTCAGTGAAGCCTGCAAAAATCCGGATTCGACTGCTGCGTCGGTAGTCAGGAAGCAGAGCATGGTGGCCATGTCCGGATGAATCATTCCGGCGCCTTTGGCGGCTCCGCCGATAGAAAACTGGCCGCTTTCGCTTCTAACCGTAACTGCGATTTCTTTAGGCCGGGTATCAGTGGTCATGATAGCCCTGGCCAGCCAGCGCCCGCCATCTCTGGACATAGCGATCCGGCTTATACCTTCTTCGATCAGGTCAACCGGCAGAGGGACGCCGATAACTCCCGTACTTGCCACCAGTACCTCGTCCGACGGTATGCCCAGGCTTTTCGCGGCCAACTCGGCGGTAAGAACGGCGTCCTCCATTCCCCGCTTTCCGGTGCAGGCATTGGCGCAGCCGCTGTTTATCACTACCGCTCTGGCCTTGCCGGCTTTTTGAAGCTTTTGCCGGTCCAGGATTACGGAGGCTGCTTTGACCTTATTGGTGGTAAATACAGCGGCGGCAGTGCACGCTGTCTCGGAATACAGGATGGCCAGGTCAAGGACATCCCTGGCTTTCTTCTTGATGCCGGCATATGCAGCTCCGGCATAAAAGCCTTTCGGGCAGGTCACTCCGCCTTCAGGAATGATTTCAATATTAGCGTTCATTGATATACTGGTAATATACCATAACGGATATAAGCATAGCAAAAGATATGCTTCAAAAATGCGTCATATTACAGACAATGTTATAATAGTTTTATTATATGTTCAAATGGAATAAAGCGTGTCAAAAGAGAGCCGGATCAAAAAGAACGAAGAGAGAATAGCCCGGAAGAATCCAACCGCCAGGCCACCGGAGCCGGCCCCCCATAAAGAAAGCTCCCCACCGGTGATTAGCTTCCGGCGTCAGAACCGGAAACTGAATAAACGCTTCATCATCACGCTGGCTATCTGGGTCGTTGCGCTTATAGCTGCCCTGTATTTTCTGTCCAGGTAGACTAAAAACGCCAATGGCTCTTTAAAACCGTCAGCTTTTTAAATGCCGCATTTCACCTGTCTTATTAATCCAGGAAACCGGATAGAACTTTGGAAAATTCTCGCAGCTTTTCACGGTAGACGCTGTGGCCGCAGTTCTGAAAAACTCTGACCTGGCAGTCAGGAATCAGCTCAGCCGCGGCGTAGGCATGAGCGGAAGGGACTATCGCGTCTCTGGAGCCCCACAGGACCAGGGTTGGTACCATGATCGTGGGAAGCTGGCTTAAAAGGACTATCGTTTGCTCCGTCAAAGTCGCTATACCGCTGCCTATGTGCAGGCTTGTTTTGGAGATAGGCTCTACAATTTCCCACGGCCCGAAGTACCTGGCAACACGTTTCACACTCCTGAAAATAGTATTCACAGCATTGCCAATTCCATTACAGATCTTGCGGTTAGAAAACATCCTTACCCACCAGGCGATTTCTTTTCCCAGACAGAGGCTGCTGACCAGCACCAGCTTGCGAATTTTGGCCGGGTATTTCAAGGCATAATGAAGAGCGATCCCACCTCCGAACGAGTGGCCCATCAGATAGAACCCGTTAAGACCTATGGCGTCGGCAAAATCATTGACGAATTCAACCATTTCCGGGATATAATACGGTTCCTTGAAACTCTCACTCGAACCGAAACCAGGCAAATCAGGGACGTAAATAGTATACTTTCTGGAAAGCACTGCCACATTTCTTTTCCATGCTTTGGCCCCGTCACCGCCGCCGTGCAGGATGATCAAGGGTTCACCGCTGCCGCAGGTTAAGTAATGAATATCCAAATCTTTTACACGAATTCTTTGACTGCCGATATTGGCCAAGTTACTACCTCGCTGTTTATGAAATTCAATATGCAAACGTTATGCAGTATTTAGTAAGTATTTATGCCGTATGCCTGTAGTATAAAGCACTTATTCCAGGCTGTCAAAGTCATCGTGTGACACAGGTATAAAGGCTGATGGCGGCGATTAAAAAGCCCTTATAATATATATAACGCCGAAACTGCAAAAGGTTAGGGGCTATCGGCGGTAAGAAAGAACGTTTCTATTCAATCAGCTTTGACGTAACCTTATCGTTGCGTATCTCCTGTACAACTTCTGTGCACAGGCATTGCTAGCGCCTGTGATACTCCAGGCAGACCAATCACCTGGATGGAATAAGATGCTCTCAGATAGCGGGGGTCGCCCGGAATATACCCGGGGCATCGCAATGGCGGTAAGGGCAGCGAAGTAAGTCCTGGTGCTTGCAATGACTTGATGTGAAGACCTGAATATTAACCGCCGAGGGGTGAATAAACAGCTAATCTGCTTTGGCTTTTCTCTGAAGCTCGTAGAGCTTGTTCAGCGCCTCCAGAGGGGTCAGGGAGTTCACGTCCACGTTCTCCAGTTCTTCCATAACCCGGGGTTTCTCTCCGAAGAGGGAAATTTGCAGGTCCGGGGCGGCTTTTTGAGCAGCTTTAAAGCCTTTCTTAAGCTGAGGCCTGCCGTTGTTGCCTTCCATCTCCGATAACACTTCCTGTGCCCGGTGTATCACCGGTTTCGGCAGTCCGGCCAGTTTTGCCACATGGATGCCGTAGCTTCTATCAACCCCGCCGGGAACGATCTTGCGTAAAAATATCACCTCTCCCCGGTCTTCAGCCACCGCGACATTGAAATTTTTAGCTCTCGGCAAATACCCGGCCAGTTCAACCAGCTCATGATAATGAGTGGCAAAGAGGGTCTTGGCCCCTAATCTGGGAGAGTTATGGATGTATTCCGCCACCGCGCGGGCTATCGATAGTCCGTCATAAGTGCTGGTCCCCCGCCCTATCTCATCCAGGATGATCAATGAACGCGGTGTAGCATTATTTAAAATATTGGCCGTCTCGGTCATCTCGACCATAAAGGTGGATTTACCGGCTGCCAGGTCTTCTCCGGCCCCGATTCTGGTAAATATGCGGTCCACAATACCGATCCTGGCGGACGCCGCCGGGACAAAGCTGCCGATCTGGGCCATCAGCACTATCAGGGCTACCTGGCGCAGATAGGTCGATTTACCGGACATGTTAGGGCCGGTAAGTATGATCAGTTGGGAGTTTTCGTTAGATAAATCGGTGTCATTGGGGATGAAAGCGTTTTCCGGCAGATTATGCTCCACCACCGGATGGCGTCCATCTTTTATGATGATAGAAC
>JAQULX010000480.1 GCA_028718465.1 Dehalococcoidales bacterium
AGGTATAGGTAAGAGCGCGCAGGAGAAATTCCAGTATTGTGCTGGAGATGAAATTTCAGGTGAGTGCCTGTCTATATTAGACGAAAGGCTTGAACCTGTTGAGTTTTATAAAGTGTCAAAATTGAAAAAAGGTATAAACATACAGAATAAAATAATCAAGATGACTCCGCCCTGGGAAACACAGCCTCCGGATCTTGAAACCTACAGAGAACGCGGTCACAGACGATTATCAGCTCAAACCTATAATACGAAATGCACAACATGTATCTGGGGCTGCAGAATGCCGGTTGAGATAATAATAGATAACTGGAATCCGGATCGCAGGGATCACAGATTTGAAACATTCTGCTATGGACCATTATCATGCCGGTTTTATAAAGCAGGTCCTACTCGCAAGGTTGAAGGCCGTAAAGGAATGGTATGGGAAGAGGCTGACTGGGTCGATGAAGAAATAACCAGCCACAGAGAGCCGGATGAATAAGGAATTTTGGTAAGGTAACTTCGTTATATTATGTGACAAATAACAGAATCCTTGCTACCTAATCTGTTTTCAGAAAGTCAATATATTTATTGACAGTGTCTTTATTGACTTTCAGATAAACTTTACGTCCGTCGCTGTATGAAGTCAGTATGGAGACATTCAGAAGCATATTTGCGTGATAAGAAATAGTAGGGAGTGAAAGGTTAAGCCTGTCAGCTATTTCACGCATATAGAGGGTGTCTTTCTTCAGCATTGTAAATATCTTTGCCCTTACCGGGTCGCATAGTACAGATAGCATATTAATAATATCCGCGTCGTTCAACGTGGCTTCAGGAGGGAGCAGCGACTGGCTTATACCTGTTACTATGTATAGGTTGCTGCCTTTGTAGGTTGACAGGAAAAGCAAATCATTCATAAATGAAGGTATAAGACTGATACTTTTAAAATTGTTAAGACGCGCCTTAACCTCCCTCAACCTGTGCCTAATGCATTCGACGCCATATTTATCAAAGCATGAAATCAGCCTGTCCCGGGCATTCTCAATCTCCTGACGGCTCTTATCATAGACAGTATCCATTTTCAGCTTGTAAGCTGAAATAAAGTCAAAGAAATTGTCCAATATTTTCCTGCTGTTGTTCAGAAAAGCGTATAATTCCCATTTGACAAGGTCTTCCGGGCTTGCCTCATCGATCATGCTGAATAACTTTTGACTATTATTCATCAATTCTTTACATTGTGCGATATCTTTAATGTCATAATCCAGCCAAAAAGACAATACAAGCATAATATAGCGCTCTTCAGATATGCCTTTTATATTATTAAGGAAAGTCTCAAACGAATCGGTCTCCCAGAAATCCGCCAGTGAGAGCAGCTGAAAATATAAATACGCGCCGTTTTTATTATGTTTGAAGAACAGGTTTAAGCCTTTATGAGTAATATCGATTTTATCCCACAGAAAGTCATATGCTTCGACAACCTTTGGATTGACAGTGTTTCCGGTTTTTTTGGCGACCCCGAAAATATCATAATTATTGTGCTTTATTTTTATGCTCTCAAATATGTCGAAAATCAAGCCTGAGTGGCTGTAACACCTGACTTTTGTGTCTATTATCATTACCTTCTTTACATCATAATTACCAGTAGCAGTTTCATTCTATCAAATACATTTTAATTATGAAAGAGATATTCGGGTAATTTATAAAAAATATATTTATACGTAAATATTGACAAAATATTTTATAATAGATATATTAAATAATATTTAATAGTTATATTGTTATGAAATATGATAAGGACGTGGTTTAGCTGTTTTCTAAACTCACAAGTTTTCTGAAAAATGACGGGAAGACTGTTAAATGGGCATATACAGAAGCATGGAAGATCGGCAAGGGTTTATTCATTTTCTGGATGTCTTTAAGTATTGCTATTTCTCTGCTGCCTGTATTCTCATTAAAGCTAACTCAGAAAATAGTAGACAACATAACGGGATTATCAGGCTCCGGAGCGGAATTCGGCGCCATCCTTACAAGTATCATCATGTTTGCATTATTGTCGATAATGATACAATTTTTCAACAGCCTCACCACCGTCGTAAACAATATAATGTACAACACGTTTTCGATAAGCATGCAGGAAAAACTGATTGACAACTTAAGAAGTGTCCCTTTACGCATGTTTGACAAGTCAGACTTCATGTCGGATTTGAATGCCATAAAAGGCACAGTAAACAGGTTGGCGTATTTTATTACATATACATGTAATATTATTGGTGCGCTAACTGTTCTGATATCGATGCTGGTTCTTGCGCTCCGGACTTCAATGGCAATATTCGTCACAGCAATAGTGATTCTGATTTATTCCACAGCCAGATCCCTAAGGATGGCATACCGGAACTTTAAGAGATGGGATGATGATAAGGAAATATTCAATCGAATCAATTATTGGTCTGGACTGCCGATGAGCCAGGTCAACGCAAGGGAAGCCAGGACATTCCAGATACGAAAATATATAATGAAAAAGTTCAGCGAACCAGCTGAAGTGTTTATGAAAAATGAAATAGAGCGTTCAAATGCCTATACAAAGATAAACATTGAAATGTCCGTTGCTTATATTTTGTTCAGGGCAGTTTTCCTTGGCGTCAGCCTGCTGGATCTCACAAAAGGTATAATTACGGCCGGCGGAGTAGTAATGGTCAATGCTATGCTTGGACAGATATATAGCGGGGCAAACCGCATTTCTTACAGTATATTTAACGCGTACGGATATCTGGAAGTGTTAGGCAAACAAATGAACTTTTTCAATGCGGCGTATTTTAATGAAAAAGAGCCGAAAGAGAGTATTATAAAATCCTGCGAGCTTAATACGGAAAACGGCAAGGTATTCGAATTGAGGGAGATTTCATATGAATATAATGACGGTATTCCTGTACTGGACAACATAAGCCTTGAGGTCAGCAAAGGTGAAGTTATTGCGCTTGTTGGAGAGAACGGCAGCGGTAAGAGCACGCTGATAAAGCTGATACTCGGATTATATACTCCTACAAAGGGCCAGATGTATCTGTATGGCAAACCATATGGTGAGTTATCCAGACAGAATTTCTGCGAACAAATAGGGGTATCCTTCCAGGATTACTGTAATTACGCGTTGAGATTTCGCGAGTCTGTGGGGTTTGGAAATTTACCGCAGCTTGATAACGATGAGATTATCATGAATGCGATGAAAAAGGGCGGAGCAGACGGTATATTGAAGAATTGCGCTCAGGGGCTCAATAATTATGTTACCAAGCGCTTCA
>JAQULX010000481.1 GCA_028718465.1 Dehalococcoidales bacterium
CTTTCTCGAGGTTGCTTTCTTCAAATTTTATCTGATTTCTATATTTAAACCTCTTTGAATCCATATCAGAAGCGACAACGTCAAATCCAAGATCCTTTAATCTCTTGGCATAATCTCCGTCGCCACACCCTAAATCAAGGACTTTACCTCTTACGAGTGTACTGAATATATCTACTATTTTCTCCAAAAGATGATTTTTCTTGTTCTTCTTACCCATTAGCTATCCTTTCTGTTTTACTGACCTATTGTAACTATATCCGTGCCATCATAAACGCGTAGCGAGCCTACTTTCATGCTACTGAATGCTTGAATTTCAAAGATTTGATTTGCTAAATATATGTGCCCATCATTCTGTTGACCATGAACAGAGCAATAAGCACGAATGCCTTTGACTCCCGTAAGATTTGTAGTGATTGTTTGGTTTGTAGTGACATCTTTATCGCCTTGGTTTGAACCAAACGGCCCTCCGTCTACTGCTGTACCAGGAACCGTTATCCAACTTGTCCCGTCTGTGGTATATTCAAGCTTTTGGTGGTATTCATAAGATGTGTTTTGAACGCCAGTAACATATGCACGCGTTCTAATCTTATAAGAGATAGAATTAATTGTTAAACCGGTAGCCCAAGTATGTTGCGAAATAGATGTTTTTGTATAGCCTCCATTACCAAAATCTTGATCAGTCGAGTCTGCTTGGTAAGTAGAAAAATCGCCATCAATAGAGTTGTCTCCCGAACCATAACCTGTTCCACTATAAGTATGATTGGTATTCGCTAGTTTAATTACATTGTTATTAACGGTGTTTGTTTTCAACCAAATCTGCCCAGCAGTCGGTGAAGCAGGATCAGATGTTCTAACATCAATACCCTCAGTTGTTGCTGCCTTTTCAGCCCTTATTGCGTAGCCAGCTGCAGCAATCCGTTGCCTAGGATTCATTACCTCCTCGCCAACTTTAATCTCCAGCCAATACGGCTTATCAAAAGCAAGATTTTGGAAGTTATAACCTGTATCATTAACATCCCCTAGCAAAATATTAAAAATACCTTTAGTAATCGAGGTATTGCTATAGGTGCCC
Organism: Dehalococcoidales bacterium; assembly: GCA_028718465.1. The sequence goes on from JAQULX010000481.1 coordinate 1,073, forward strand.
TGCCAGAGCAAGGTCCCTGCAGTCTCAGCATCATAAACCCTAAAAGTAAGATTATACAGCCCATTTAGGGGTAAGCCGCTTATATCAGTGAGCCGCCCTTGATAGTTAATGAGATGGGGAACAGCCGCGGAGGACAGATGACAGAAAACAGATGACAAAAGACAGAATAAGACAAAAAAACAAATATAAAAAATCTTAAAAAATCTCTTCACGATAGTACCTCCTTGTTTTTCCAGTTATTAATTAATACATACAACATTGCATTGAGTTCATCAGCAAAGTTCAACCACGGCTAAATCATAAGAAAATTGATACACCTTTAAATCTTTAATACTCTTGATGGCTATATTTTCTTTAATTTCCGTCATCTGTCCTCTAACCTCTGTCCTCTGCAATCTGAAGCCTACATCCTCGACTGGTAACTCAAACTCTGCTGCGGCAGGGATTTTCCATCCGCGGCAAACTGCTTCACTGACTTTAACAAAGAACGGTTGGTATCCGGGCTATAGGCATATTCCAGTTCATAACGCCAGACCAAATCATTGCCTGCCTTAACCTGCATTTCTTTCAGACGTTTGGCAGAGACAATCTTAGAAGTTGAAATATAACTCGAAGTTACATCATAGCGGGATTCCAGTAAAAATTCGACGGAATTCGAAGGCGATAAGCCATTTTCATTTCCGGTATAACTTATACCGGAGAGATAACACTTCCCCTGATCAATAGTGTAATTATATTCGACAAAATTTCCATTCGTATCGATTGTTTTAGTCAAAAACCAGCTAAATGTGCCCTGCTGTGAAACTTCTTTAGATCCGGAGGTTTGGCCAAACCTCAAAATAGAGCCGTCCTTGGCAACTACCCGCCAGGAATCATCCGCTTCTTTAAAAAATTTGGTAAAACCCGATTCGACTTTGGCCTGATAAAGATTATCAATAAGATTGATCAGCTCGGTTGTTCCGGCGTCAGTAATCAAATAAAATGTATCCTGATTATCAATGTATTTTGGCGGGCCTAAGCGGGTTGAACGCACAATGTAGCCCGGATTAAGGTTAAAGCCCAAACCAACCCATGAATTAGCGCCTGAAGACCGATAGACAAACGCTAATTGCGGCTGCATACCTTTTCTCCCCGGAGGCAAAGATATAGGTATAGAATGGCTAAATGCACCGGTAAGTAAATCCGGTAACGGGATCTTTACCCCGCTTCCGATCGGCGCGCTTTGAGGAGTCAAGCTCTTAAGAGCAGCGTAGGTCGAAAAATGCATTATGTTGAAACTCAAAGTATAGCCGTCAACAGGAACAGTTGAAGTTTGGCCGGTTGTGATAATTTTCTTCTGAACCGAATCATAAAGCCCAAGCTCAACAGGCGTGCCGGGAACTTCGGCGTGGCTAAGAGTATATATTATTTCTACAGGATTAGTAAAAGTTAGTCCATAGGGCTTACATTCTACAGCGCTAAGTAAAGTTTTATTTCCGGGGGGTATGCCCAAAACAGAACTATCATTAATAGTCAAAATTTTTATGTTGGCAGGTTGAGTCAGGGCCCCTTGCGGTATGATTATTTTTACTTTACCATCCGGAGAAATTACTTCTCCCCCTTGAGCGCCGATGACTTGGCCCATATATAGGTAAACAGTTATCGAAACAGATGCGGTATTGCCGGCTAAATCTGTTGCGGTTTTGGTTAGCGTATTTTCCCCGGAATTAAGGCTGCGACTTTCTGAAAAGGCTACTCCGTCAACTGCTCCCTGCAATTGTACTAGAGAATTATCCACCACTACTCCATTTTGGGGAGAAGTAATAATAATTACCGGTGGCGTGGTATCTAATATAATAGTAGCACTTACAGGGCTAGACCAATTTCCGCTTTTATCCGAATATTTTGCATAGACCGTCTTTTTGCCTTCGCCTGGAGTTAAATTCCAAGATTTAGTTGTAGCGTATGGCTCCGGAGCTAACCAAGTTAAATTGTCGTTAGACAACTGCATCTGATTAACACCGCTATCGGTATCAGTTGCAGAAAGTGTCAAAGTTACACTGGTTTTGTTTGCATAAGCAGCAGAATTATCTATTTGTATGGTGCCTGTTGGAGGAGTTGTGTCGGGTTTTACAACTTTCCAAGTCCCCATCTGCGCCCAGTCGCGATGAGGGCCAAGGCTGTCGCTGGACTGGCAATAGATATTCTTTGAGCC
>JAQULX010000482.1 GCA_028718465.1 Dehalococcoidales bacterium
TTAGGCATAAAACGTCAGAAAGCTTAAGATAAAAAGTTTAATATGCGATTGCCCTGCTCGGCGCCGGTTCTGCCTTGATTAATTCTTGATCAGGCTTCCAAATAGTGATATAGTGATGCCAATCAACGATACTTTCCACTGTATTTGATACCCTGATTAATTCCATGGGACGGGCCTGTCGGTTCAATAACGATAACGAGTCTCGCAATGGAGGTATAGGTTAATGTATGGTATGGCGGGTAAAATCCTGAGGATAAACCTGAGCAATAATACGGCAACTACCTTCGACTCCGGTCCGTATGTCAAACATTATCTGGGGGGGCGTGGCATCGCTTCCCGGCTTTACTGGGAAGAGGTTTCCCCGCAGGTCAGGCCTTTCGATCCGGAAAACAAACTTTTTTTTATAAACGGCCTGCTTGTCGGTACCGGAGCTCAGGCTGCCACGGTGATGGCTGTCACTGGAAAATCCCCCGCTGCCTATCCCGACGGCTATTGCTACGGGTTTCTGACCGGATTTGTAGGCGCCGAGCTTAAAAAAGCCGGTTATGACGGGTTCATTATCGAGGGCTGCGCCGATCATCCGGTATATGTCTGGATTCATGACGATCAGGTACAGATTCGCAAAGCCGGTCCGGTCTGGGGTAAAAGGGCCTACAGTTCCGCCGCTTTGCTGCTAAAAGAACACGGTCAGGATGCCAAATATATAACTATAGGAGTTTCAGGTGAGAACAAGGTCAGGACATCAGTAGCGCTGGCTTCCCATGAATCAACCCTGTCCTGCGGTTTTGCGGCGGTGATGGGGTCGAAAAACCTTAAAGCGGTTGTGATAAAAGGCAGCGGCCAAATGTCGGTAGCCAATCCCGACAGTATGGCGGAAATAAACCGCTATTCTTATAAAATCAGTCAGCGCATGCATCTGGCAATTCCACCGCAGATATTGAACTCGGGCCACGGCCATCTGCTGGAGGCGATCGGAAAAGACAGTTGCTTCAAATGCGGAAGTACCTGCCAGAGGAATATCTACCGTTACGGACAACGTCAGGACCTGGTAGCGCCGCGCCGCTGCCAGTCTATAGAATATTATCTTCCCTGGTTCTATGGTCATGAGGATGAACCAATAGAAACCCTGTTCGATGCGCCTACCCTGGCTAATGATTACGCGCTGGAGACTTTTGAGCTTGAGACTGTGATACGCTGGCTTTACGCCTGCCATAGAGTCGGCGCCCTGACAGAGAAGGAGACCGGACTGCCTCTTTCAAAAATGGGGACCCGCGACTTTCTGGAAAAGCTGCTGCATTCAATTGCCTACCGGGTAAATTTCGGCGACCTGCTGGCCGAAGGCCAGCTAAGGGCCGGGTTTAAAATATCCGCCAGGGCTAAATCGCTTTATTCCAGGCAGGTCAACGCCATTGGCCAATACGAGACTTCCCCGACCCGGAAGCTGGTGGCTCAATCTTTGATGATACCCATGGAACCCCGGGCTCACCAGCCCTTGCTTCATGCGCAGACATTTGCCCTGTTGGCCTGGAATATGAACCGGGTAAATCCAGCCTCATCACCTGTTGATACCGGAGTTTATCATGCGATAGCCAGGCTCTTCTGGGGAGGCGAAGAAGCCGGAGATATCGCCGGCTATGCCGGCAAGCCTCTGGCGGCGGTTTTAATACAGGACAGGGTCTATGTCCATGACAGCCTGGGACTGTGCAATTTCACCTGGCCGATTACCTATTCTTTTGCCACTCCGGACCATCTGGGAGACCCCAGGCTGGAAGGCCGGCTCTTCTCCGCCGTAACCGGACTGCCGGAGGATCAGATATGGGAGTATGGAAAACGCATCGTCGATCTCCAGCGGGCCATCCTGATGCGGGAGGGAAGAAACATAGCGACAGCGGACTATCCCCGTGAGCATATATTCACGGAGCCTCTAACGCCGGGGACCCCTCAATGGGCGCCGGGGCCAAACGGGCCTTACGATGTTTCCGGCAACAAGCTGGATAAAGAGAAATATAAAGAGATGCTGCAGGAATTTTATAAGCTCCGGCAGTGGGACCCGCAGACCGGTCTCCCCAGGTCACCAGTGCCGGCGGCCTTGGATTAGACCGCCGCCTTTCGGGTGACAGGTGAGATGGAAAAAATTAATTCAATTCCTCCGGGAGCAAAGCCTCGTATTTTTTACGGCTACATAGTGGTAGCTGCGTCTTTATTTATCATGATAGCTTTATGGGGCACGCGCTATACTTTCGGTGTATTTATTAATCCTGTGCTGGATGAGTTCGGCTGGACGCGAGCTACCATATCCGGCGCTTTTTCTCTCTCGATGGCATTAGAGGGCAGCCTCACAACGGTGGTAGGAGTGTTCACCGATAAAATAGGGCCCCGGCTGGTGATGACAGTCTGCGCGGTGGTGCTGATGCTGGGCTATTGGTTGATGTCGCAGGTCAATGAGTTATGGCAGCTCTATGTTGTTTATGGGGTGATCATTGGAGGCGCTATGAGCTGCGCTTTCGTTCCCATGATCTCGAATCTCACCCGGTGGTTCATTGCCCGGAGAAACTTCATGACCGGTATTGTGTGTACAGGCTCCGGCATCGGTCCTCTGATCGGCGCACTGGTTGCCAATGCGCTTATTGCTTCGCATGACTGGCGGTTCGCTTTGCTTACTTTTGGGGCGGGCTCTCTCCTGATAGTGCTGTCGGCAGCGCAATTCCTCCGCCGGGACCCGGCGGCGGTGGGGCAGTTGCCTTACGGACAAAAGAAGGATTCCGGTTCAAGTGACCTTCAGGGGATTAGCTTGAAACAGGCTTTGAGCAACCGGCAGTTCTGGCTGTTTTTTGCCTGCTTCTTCTGCTTCGGCACCATTATCTTTTCGATAATGGTGCATATTGTTCCGCACGCCCTGGACCTCAATGCGTCTCCAGCCGCTGCCGCCGGCATTCTTTCCGTGATCGGCGCAGTGGCCATAGCCGGCAGGCTCATCGGGGGCAGGCTGGGAGACATTATAGGCAGCGGGCGCGTTCTGCTGTCCGGTAGTGTTGTAATGACAGCCGTTATGTTCTTTCTTGCCCCGGCGGGAGAAATCTGGATGTTATATCTCGCCGCTGTCTTTTTCGGTTTCGTGCAGGCCAGTACAGGCACCGTGCATTCGGCTTTCATCGCCGAGCTATTCGGATTGAGAGCGCACGGAGCGATATTCGGACTTCTGGGTACAGGGTACACTGCCGGAGCAGCCCTGGGACCTTTGATGACCGGGTATATAGAT
>JAQULX010000483.1 GCA_028718465.1 Dehalococcoidales bacterium
GAAAAATGTCCGGGCTGTCCCGGCTGCCCCGGCTAGAATCACAGCCTGACTGGCGCTGCCGGAAACCGCCAAACTCGCAATATCCGAGCCGGCGCTGTCTGCATTTAAATTCGTGATAACGGACTCGCCGGGAGCCGCCCGCCCTCGTAAGCGGTAGACTCCTCCTTCTTCTAACCCGGTATTCAGAGCGATGAATTGAGTATACCTGTCCAGGGATAAATCAGAACTGTAGTCGGCGGGAAATGCTAAAGCGGCGGTTAATGGAACGATCCCGGAAATACGGGCGTCTCCTGCATTCAAACCCCATACCGATCCATAAGCCCCGGTCTTTACGAAAGTATCAGTTTCATTACTGACGACCGCTGTTATCTGACGGTCAGATTCAAATCCGGGTGAAAAGGCCACGCGGCAGGTATCATAGTCCCCGATGCCGGTATCCTGCCAGATCGACGGCCCGCCCTCCTGCCAGACAAAGACCCCGCCGTATTCCCTTTCCCCGGCATCACAGGTCCCGGCCGCAACGTAGTGCTGCCCGTCGGCCTGGATAGCGTCTATCGATGTTATTTCCTTTCCGTTCGACCCGGCTCCACCCGGACTGGCGGGCAGTTGAGAGAAGCTTATCCCCGCATCTGTGGACCGGTAAACCTGCGAAGCGGTGGCATAGTAAACACAATTAGCATCGTCAGGAACTACAGCGATATCTACTATCTCGTCTTTAACCTGGCCGGTATAAGACCATCCCCTTCCGCCGTCAGTAGATTTGAAAAGGCGGAAGGGAGTGGCGGCCGGATTGGCATAACAGTAGAGGGTCCCGTCAGTCGCCGGAGTCAGCAGCCGGATATCGGACCCGGCGGCCAGGACCCAGCGGCCTCCCGCTCCATCGGACGGGATATCGACTCTGGACCAGAGGAGGTTTGCCGCACCGGCAGGACCGGTGGAAAACGGGAGTAAGGAGGCCATCATAATCGAGACCAGAAGGAACCGGAGGACAAGTCCGGCCTTTAGAAGCAAGGCATGGGATCGGTTGTGCGTTAAAGGTGACAATCGCATCCCCACGAGCTCAAGTACGTAGTTTAATCAAGCGAGCCTGGATTTTCTTAAACCGGGTCCGTTCGAAACCGGTAAAGCTGGATTTTGTTAAGTCGGCTTAAAAGTCCTTACCACTTGTCTTTATCGCTATCGCAAGCATCTATGATACCCGAAGCAATCCGGGAGAGTAACAGATTAATCAGTATGAAACAACAAGAAAAGCCTGGCGCTTTTGTGAAATCCGCCGATTTCCTTTAAGATTATTGTGAGCCATAAATATACAGGACTCTCAAGGAATATTTAATGATATAACCGGGACTGTTAAAAGTCAATGGCAAACGGAGTTAAATATTAAGTTATGAATATATTGATATTTTATCTGATCGGGGGACTCATTTTCCTGACCCTGGTCATGACAATAGTTATTATCTTCATGCTGAAGAAATTTAAAAGGTATTAGGGAGCAGTTCCGATTTCCTGATGCTGTGTAAACATTACGGATTAAACCACTTATGTTAAGCGTTTCCAATTTAGCCAAGTCCTTCGGCGATCAGGTCCTTTTCAGCGGAGTCACTTTCAATGTCGGGGCCAGAGACCGCATTGCGGTAATCGGTCCCAACGGCTCCGGGAAGACTACTCTTTTCGAGATCATTGCCGGTAACACAATTCCTGACTCAGGCAGCGTTTCCATGCGCAAGGATATTACTATCGGCTATGCCAGGCAGGAGGTAATGCCTGATTCATCTAAAAGGCTCCTGGACCATGTGGCCCATGCTTCGACCCGGATAGCCGGACTGGAACACCGCATCCGTCTGCTTCAGGAGGCAGTGGCGGAAGGCGACGACGAAGACTCCGCCGGTCTGCTCCGGGAACTTGGGGACTTGCAGCATAAATACGAGGCAGCCGGGGGCTATAATGTGGAACATGAAGCCGAAGTTGTCCTCTCGGGCCTGGGATTTAAGGAAAAAGACTTCAACCGACCTTTAAGTGAATTTAGCGGCGGCTGGCTGATGAGGACAACCCTGGCCAGACTGCTGGTGTTGAACCCGGACATGCTTCTTCTGGATGAGCCGACCAACCACCTGGACCTGGAATCCTGCATCTGGTTTGAAAACTATCTCAAGTCCTATCAGGGAGCAGTAATGGTTACTTCCCACGATCGAGCTTTCCTGAACCGGGTAGCCCGGAAAATTATCTCCATCGAGAAAGATGACGTCATTTTTTATCATGGCAGCTATGATGAATACGTGGAAGCACGGAAGCAGGACCTGGAAACCCTGGAAGCGACCGCCCGCCGCCAGGAAATCAGGATCAGGAAAGAAATGCGCTTTATCGAGAAATTCCGTTTTAAAGCCACCAAGGCTGCACAGGTGCAGAGCCGCCTGAAAGCCCTGGCCAAAATCGAGCGCATAGAGGTTCCCCGGGCAACCCGCAAGATATTTTTCACCTTCCCCGAACCGGAGCGGAGCGGGCAGGAGGTCATTACTCTGAAGAATGTTTATAAAGCTTATAGCGGTAATCTGGTCTATAGTGATCTTAGCCTGATGCTGCAGCGGAACGACCGGGTCGCCCTGGTAGGGGAAAACGGCGCCGGAAAGACCACTTTGCTCAAAATACTGGCGGGTGTGCTTCCCTTCGAATCGGGCGAACGCAAGCTGGGCAGCAATGTCACCACGGCCTATTACGCTCAGTATCAGCTTGAGCTGCTGGAGCCTGAAAATACAGTCCTGGACGAGATCCGCAGAGTAGCCCCGGATGAAACGGAGCAGAGACTGCGGGGACTTTTGGGAGCCTTTCTTTTCAGCAGCGATGATGTCTATAAAAAGGTTGCTGTTCTATCCGGCGGAGAGAAGAGCCGGCTTTCGATCGCTAAAATGCTGGTACGTCCGGCCAATTTTTTGCTGATGGACGAACCTACCAACCATCTTGATATCAATTCGCGGGAAATGCTGACGGATGCTCTGGATGCTTACCACGGCACCTTGTGTTTCATCACTCACGACCGGACGCTTATCCGGGAGGTCGCCAACAAGATCATTGAAATCAGGAACGGCGTGCCGGTGATATACCAGGGAAATTATGATGAGTACCTCGCCTGGAGGGAGGGGAAGGGTTTCAAAGGGGATTTCTCTGCGGCGGACCGCCCGTTCCGGGCTAACGAAAGCTCTCCCAGGGATATTCAGCGTAAGCGCAAGGCGGTCGAAGGCGATCTGAGGAACAACTATT
>JAQULX010000484.1 GCA_028718465.1 Dehalococcoidales bacterium
CCGTGGATTATCAATAGGGCATAAAGGGTTAGTGACAGAAAGATAACGGTTTTAGAAATCAGGAAAACAAGCCGTTTGTGTTTGTATCAGTTTTAACCTGGTAAAATTTGAATAAATTCACAAGCTCTCCGGGTGCCCCGAAGCATCTCAGGGTGGGGCGGCCCTTTCCCCTTCCTTAATCATTAATCTTTAATCATCATTCCTCTGCCCTATCCCCATAGCCCTGCTACCACAGGCATAAGGTGAGTTAATCACTCGCTTGATTTCACTTCAGGCTATCTGGCGCCGCCCCACCCCATCCCGACGCTACTGACAGCCGCGCCGTTGACGTCCACGATGGAGGCGCCTCCGTCTACCACCAGCACGGCGCCGGTCATAAAAGTGGATTCATCGCTGGCCAGGTAGCTGCAAATACCGGTCATTTCATCAGGAGTTCCCGGTCGGCGCAGGGGCGACAGGGATGTCAATTTGGCCAGAGCGCCGCTGACATCGGTATTCAGAGTTTCCGCCAGCGGAGTCATCGAATGTTCCAGCATATCCGTCCGGATAGCTCCCGGGCAGATGACGTTGCAGCGGATTTTATAAACCCCGTAATCAAGCGCGGCCTGCTGGGTCAGCATTATTAATCCGGCTTTGGATGAACAGTACGCCGGCATAGCCGGGATGCAGCGAATACCGGCCAGCGAGGCAATATTAATAATCGAGCCGCCTCCGTTTTTTAAAAAATAAGGCAGGGCGGCTTTAATCATATAAAATGGGCCGTTCAAATTGATGTCGATTACCTTTTTCCAGAGGTTCGGGTCCACTTCAAGGATACTCCCGGGAGGATCAATTCCGGCGTTGTTGACCAGGACATCCAGTTTACCCCCAAAGTTCACTGCCGCCGCTACCATCTGTCTGGCATCTTCAATATCAGAAACATCCCCGGCGAAAGTAACCGCCGATCCTTCGGGCAAGGAGGCAGTCACCTTTTCCATTGTCTGCTGGCGGCGGCCTGTAATGCAGACTTTCGCGCCGTCTTTCGTAAATCTCCTGGCAATAGCAGCGCCGATTCCAGTGCCTCCCCCGGTAATAAGAGCGACTTTTCCCTTTAAATCCAATTCTTTCCTCCTTTCGTGAATTCTCCGAATAAAACCACTCTTCCTGGTAATCGTAATCCGATATTTACGCAGATGTACCTGATTATATTCCTTTTATTCTCCGCCTATCAAGATTTTTACCCGGTGTGTTTCTCCGGCGAAATTGACAAAGCATTTTGGTTTTTATATTATGTTATCATATCAGATAATATCCGGCGGTCAGCCCTGTCAAGGAGTGAGTCCAGTGCCGTACTTCGGCGTACATACAGAGCAAGGAAGCATAGCTATGATGATGCCTCGGGCTTGGCATGAAGCCAGTTCGAGGACCGCATTCTGGTAATCTCTAGAACTGGCGGACATAACCAGGCCCGTGAACAGTTGTTCACGGGCTTTTTGTTTTTATCTCATGTTGCGGCTTAAGCAAGTTCTGGTCTCAAGGGGCAACGGATTGGAAACGGTTGGGTCCCGGCCGGTCAGGCCCCGGTCACCCGGCCCTGGCCTTGCCGGAGGCGTAAGGTGGGTTGCTATTTTACGGTTTGTATGTTGTTGAATTAAAACAGATCTCGAATATTGAATCAGGAGGAATTTCAGCCATGGAGAACAATCATCCGGATAACTGTAGACCGGAAACCGCTGCACTGCACGCAGGACAGGAACAGGCCGACCCGTCGACCGGTTCCCGGGCAGTGCCCATTTATCAAACTACTTCCTATGTTTTTCATAATACGGAGCATGCCGCCAACCTGTTCGCCCTGAAGGAATTCGGCAATATCTATACCCGGATGATGAACCCTACCACGGATGTATTCGAAAAGAGAATGGCCGCTTTGGAAGGAGGGACGGGAGCTCTGGCCGTCGCTTCCGGGCACGCTGCCCAGGCGCTGGCCATCCTGACAATAACCCGGTTGGGAGATGAAATAGTAGCTGCCGACAACTTGTACGGAGGGACCTATCAGCAGCTCAACAATATGTTCCGCAAACTGGGCCGCAAGACCGTCTTCGTCGATTCCGGCAAACCGGAAGAATTTAAAAAAGCCGTTACCGGCAAGACCAGGGCTATTTACGCGGAGACAATCGGCAACCCGAAGCTGGATGTCCCGGACTTTGAGGCACTGGCGCGAATAGCGCACGATGCGGGAGTTCCCTTGATTATTGATAATACAACCGGCGTCGGACTGGTCAGGCCGATCGAATTCGGGGCTGACATTGTAGTTGTTTCCGCCACCAAATTCGTTGGCGGGCACGGGACAACCATGGGCGGAGTTATCGTTGATTCCGGTAAGTTCATTTGGACAAACGGAAAATTCCCTGAATTCACTGAGCCCGATCCCAGTTATCACGGGATCGAGTACTGGAAGGCCTTCAGCGATATTCCGGGCTCCGGCAATATCGCCTTCGTGATGAAAGCTCGCGTGCAGTGGCTCCGGGACCTGGGCGCCTCCATCAGCCCCTTTAACTCTTTCCTGCTTTTGCAGGGATTGGAAACCCTGATGTTAAGAATGCAAAAGCACTCGGAAAACGCCCTGGCAGTCGCCCGTTATTTAGGATCGCATCCGCTGGTAGAATGGGTCAACTATCCGGGGCTGCCCGGACATCCCTCTCATCATCTGGCCCGGAAATATCTGAAAGGAAATTACGGAGCGCTGGTCGGCTTCGGGATAAAGGGCGGATTAAGCGCCGGAAAGAAATTCATCGAGTCGGTCCGGCTCTTTTCTCACCTGGCCAATATCGGAGATGCCAAGAGCCTGGTAATTCACCCGGCTTCCACTACCCACCAGCAGCTCAACCGGGAAGAACGTCTATCGACCGGGGTGACCGATGATTATATCCGGCTCTCGGTCGGTTTGGAAAATATCGAAGATATCAAGGCCGATCTTGATCAGGCTTTACGGAAAGCCGCTCAATGATGAAGCTGCCAGCCAGGAGAAAATATGGAAGCTCAATTCGCTGATAAATATAGAGACATCGGTCCGGTCGAGACCCGGTATTATACTTTCGCCGGACCGCCGGATAAATTTGTTTTGGAAAACGGGGAAACATTGGGCCCCGTAACCCTGGCTTATGAGACTTACGGCAGCTTAAACGCCGGAAAGACCAATGCCGTTCTCATCGAACATGCCCTTTCCGGCGATGCTCACGCGGGGGGCTGGCATGACGGTGATAAAGGTCCGGGC